>CAYOHG010000039.1:0-12052 GCA_964403685.1 uncultured Planctomycetales bacterium | reverse complement strand
CCACCGCACGGTCCGGGGCACACCGACCTCGTACGGAACCGTCGTCGGCCAGCCCAACTCGCGCCGGGCGCGCTCCGCCGAAAAATACGTCCGCCGCCCCATCAGCCAGACGGCGTAGCGTGTGACGAAGGGCGGCGTCTTCGAGCGGAACAGGTGCCCGAGACATTCGAGCAGAAAACCGGCGAAGTAGGCCAGCGGGTAGGAAACCCGCGCCGTGACTGGCGCGGCTCCCAGCGCTCGTGCCAGCAGATCGAAGTAAGCCTGCTGGCTGATCTCGCCGTCGTTGGAACAGTTGTAGGCCCGCCCGTTGGCGGCCGGGTGACTGGCGGCGAGGATCGCTCCCTCGGCGACGTTGCCGGCGTACACGACGTTGAGGCGGTTACTGCCGTCGCCGAGGATCTTGGCACGGCCTTCCTGGATCATCCGCACGAGCCGGGCGACGGTCGTGCGGTCGCGCTCGCCGTAAATCCACGCGGGCCGGATCACGGTGACTTCGATGCGGCCGGCCTGCTGCGCCTCCCAGACGATGCGCTCGGCCTCGACTTTCGAACGGCTGTAATAGGCCCAGCGGTAGAGCTTGTAGCCCAAATCATAGGTCTCGTCGACGGTGTAGGCGTCCGTGTGATAGCCGTAGGTGCTGATCGAGCTGATGTGCACCAGTCGCCGCACGCCCGCACCGACCGCTGCCTCGACCACGTTTCGCGTGCCGTCGATCGTGATGCGCTGGAATTCCTCCCACGGGCCCCAGTCGCCTACGCGGGCCGCCGAGTGATACACCACCGCGCACCCGACACAGGCGCGGTCCAGCGACGCACGGTCGGTGACGTCGCCTTCCACGATCTCGACGTCCTGCGTCAGCAGCCAGGTGCGGTCGCTGCCGGGGCGCACCAGCACGCGCACCGGTAACCCGCGGTTGCGAAGCTGCTCGACGATGTGGCTGCCCAACAGCCCGGTTGCGCCCGTGACCAGGTTCATCAGTTCTGTTCCACCTCGGGCCGGCGAGCCGGGCCGCAGCGCGGTCCGCCGTACCGGATTCAACTAGGTGCCGGGCTCGCGCAGCAGCGCGAGCGCCTGATCCGCGATCTGGGCAGGACTCAGCCCGCAGTATTCCAGCTCTTCTTCGGGCGCGTGCGTCGACTTGGGAATGCGCGTTACGTGCAGCGTGCGGATGCGCAACCCACCGCGGCGCGCCGCCGCTTCCGCCACGGCGGCGCCGACACCGCCTCCGTAATTGTCCTCGACGACCAACCCCAGTCCGCCGCTGCGGGCGATGGCCTCGCACAGGCCGCGCGGCGCCAGCGGAAGACTGTAGGCGTCCAGAATGGCCGCGCGAATGTTCTGGCGGGCGAGGACCGCGGCCGTTTCGCGGGCCACGTGCACCATGTAGCCCGAGGCGATCAGCGCCAGGTCACTTCCGCTGGACAACGTCTGGAAGCCGCCGGGCTCGAAGGGTGTGTCGGGCGCGTAGAGCAGCGGCACGTCCGGCCGATGCGTGCGCATGTAGCACAGCCCGCGCCGCTCGATCATCAGTCGCGTGCAATGATAAGCGGCGACCGCATCGGACGGCTGGAAGAACCACGCCGCCGGCTGCTCGCGATCGTCCGAGCGCGTGCTGCCGAAGGCTCGAAAGAACGCAACGTCCAGCAGGCCCATCTGGCTGGGGCCGTCCGAGCAGGGAGTGATTCCCGCATGCGAACCGACCAGCTTGACGTTGGCCCGCGAGATAAACGCCAGCTCGACCTGGTCGAACGCGCGCGAAAGAAACTTCGCGAATGAGCTTGCGAAGGGGATGTAGCCGGCCGCGGCCAGCCCGACCGCAGTGGACACCATGTTCTGCTCGGCGATCTTGCACTCGAAGAAGCGGCCGGGATGGGCGGCGGCGAAGATCTCGGCAAAGGTCGAATTGCTGACGTCCGCGTCGAGCGCGACCAGTTGCGGCAAAACGTCGCCGAATGCGCGCAGTGCCGCGCCATAAGCGCGACGCGTTGCGATTTTGCCTTTGGCCAGCAGCGCGGCCAGGCCGCCGGCCTCCATCGCCTGCCCGAAGCTCGGCCATTGCACCGAACGAGGGTCGAGGGTCGAGATTCGCGGCGCCGCGGCGGGGGGGCGCGGCCCGTTCGACGCGGCAACCGCGGATGAGACCAGCGAGTTCCGCGTGGCGTCGAGTTCGGCTTCGATCCGCGGGAGTTCGGCCGGCGAGCATGGCTTTCCGTGCCAGTTGCCGTTTTGCATCGTGGGCGATGCCCAGCCCTTGATCGTCCGGGCCACTACGCCGAGGGGACGTTCACTCGGGTCGGTCGCCAGCGCAGCGGCAATCTGATTCGGATCGTGACCGTCGATCAACTCCGCCCGCCAGCCGTAGGCCTCGAGCTTGGCGGCGATGCGCTCGGGGGACTGCTGCCCCGAGACCCGGCCGGCCTGCCCCTGTCCGTTGCAGTTGAAGATCGCCACGACGTTGGAGAGCTTGTGGTCCACGACAAAGTCGGCCGCTTCCCAGATCTGACCCTCGCGCGATTCGCCGTCGCCGATCAGTACGTAGACCCGCCGCTGCGATTGCGCCAGTCGCGCCGCCAGCCCGAGCCCGGCCGCCACGCTGAGTCCCATTCCCAGGCTGCCGGTGGCGGCGTCGAAGAAGGGGAATCCCTCGGCGGGGTTGGGGTGACCGTCCAGGACGCTTTCGCGCGCCCGCAGCCGATCCAGCGCGGCGATCGTCAGTGGTTCGCGCTTCGCTCCGCGCCCGATCACCCCGCCAAGGTCCGCAAAGGCCGCGTAGATCGCCGGAACGGCGTGGCCTTCCGACAGCACCAGGCGGTCGGAGTGCGGATCGTCAGGGTTTCGCGGGTTCCAGCGCATGCGCTCGTAGAGCAGATACGCAACGAGGTGGGCGATCGACATGGCGCTGCTCGGGTGGCCGGCGCCGGCCCGGGCGGTCATCCGCACCGCCAACCGGGCGATCAGGATGGCTTTCTCGTGCAACGCCGCGGGATCGCTCATGCCGGCCCTCCCTTCGCTGGCACGCAAGCGGAAAAATCGGACGAGGCGTCACGATATAGCTGCCGGCGCAGCGCGGCAAGCCGCGCGAATGACCGCGCTTGACGGCGCGCCGCGATCAGCGGACGGCGGGCCGCCCCATCCGCCGAACCGCGCGGCGCGTGCGGTTGCATTCGATACAATGGCGCCTGCGGCGCGCGTTCGGACGCACCGCTCGAGCGTTCATTCCGATTGTCCGCGGAGGGAGGAGCTTTATGATCCGCCGATCGACCGTCGTGGTCGAGATGCTCATCTGCGCCACATTCGCCGCCGCCGCACCGGCGGCCGACTGGAACAATGCCGGTGCCAACGCGCAGCGCAACAGTCAGACCCCCGAGACCGGGCCCGACGCCAGCAGCGACCTGCTCTGGTCGGGCGGGCGCAGCTCGATCATCGCCTGGCAGCCGGTGATCGAGGGTAACCGCGTCTTCATGGTGCGCCAGAGCGGCTTTCCGCCGGGCGGCGAGCCGAATGGCTCACCGGTGATCGCACTCGATCTGAGCACCGGCGTCGAGCTGTGGCGGGCCGACATCCCGTTCAACGCCGGCGACTGGACGACCTGGGTCGCGGGCGTACGCGACGGAAAGGTCTATGCCTCGCGCTCCGGCAACGGCGCATCCGTCGCGGCGAAGATGTACGCACTCGATGTCGTTGACGGCACGGTGGAGTGGGTCTCGGCGGCGAACACGCGCGCCGGAGCCTACGACGGGGTTGTTTTCGCGGCCAACGGAGACCTGATCGTGGCGGATTTCTATGAGATCACGCGCATCCGCGCCAGCGACGGCGCCACGGTCTACAAAGTGCCGCGAACCTGCTCGGTCAGCGGAACGTGCGGGGCCGCCTTGTTTGGCGACGCGATCTACCTGGTCGACGCAGTGGCCGGCGGGCACGCCATTCGCCGGCACGACCCGGACACCGGGGCGTTCGAATACCAGGGACCGGTCATGACGGGGTTCACGATTCAGAACACGCCGTTCGTCGGGCCGGATGGCACGATCTACGTCTCGCGGACGCAGAACAACGCCGCCACGGACTACTTCTACGCCTTCGCCGACAGCGGGGCCGCGATCACGCAGCAGTGGTTCACGCCGGCCCGCTGGACGACCAATTCCGAGTTCGCCGTCGCCGCCGATGGATCGGTGTTCATGCTCGCGCCCGGTGATCGTGTTCAGCGCCGCGCCGCCGCGACCGGCGCGCTGCTCGCCGAATCCGCGGTGCTGACCTTTGAGTTCGGCGCGGCGCCGCGCATGGCCGTCGACGAACGCGGCTGGCTGTACGTTTCCAACGGGGGCTTCGGCCAGGGACGCATGTATGCGCTGAACGCCGACCTGAGCACGGTCTTCAGCATCAACGTGACCAACATCAACATCGGTGGGCCGGCGGTGGGCGATCTGGGCACACTGGTCGTGGCCGGCGTTGGCAGCGACATTCGCGCCTACCGCACGGACCGCCCTTGCCCCGGAGATCTGAACGGCGACCAGTTGGTCGACCTGCTCGACCTCAGCATCCTGTTGGCCAACTTCGGCAGCACCAGCGCTACCCCGGATCAGGGCGACCTCAACGGAGACCAGACGATCGACCTGACCGATCTGAGCCTGTTGCTGGTTGTGTTTGGCGTGACCTGTGCGTAGTGGGGCTTCGCTGCGGTGCCCGGCGGTGGTCCGCGATTATCGCCGGGCGCCCGCAACGCGAATGCGTCGCACCGCAATCAGCAGCGCAAGCACGACGCCGATCGCGAGGCCCGTAATCCAGCCCTGGAAGAACCAGCCGATTCCGCTCCCCAGCAAGGCCCCGAAAACAAGCCAGAATACGAGTATGCGTCGGCGGTTGACGGCCAAGAGACTCTCCTCACGGGTGCTTGAATCGTTGGACGCGGCCGATGCCGCTCCCCCCGGTTCGACGCGGAAGCTTAGCTCCAATGGTGTCGCGATGACAGCGCCGAGCACAGCGATCTCGCGCTGGTGCGGTGCGGCCCTTCGCCCCAGGTGACGCGCGGCTTTCGACCCGCCAGGCCGGTACCCGTGTCAGTCCGGCGGTGCGAGGTACCGCGGCGCGTCGGCGGTCCCGGCTGGCTGCGAGGCGGGGGTTTCGTTCGTCGCCTGGGCCGGCGCTTCCGGTGATGCACCCGGATTCACGGCGACCGCCGGTGCGCCGGACAAGGCGCGAACGTCCGCGGCATAGCGCTGTTCGAACGCGCGGACAAGTTCCGGTCCCGCCTTGACGAACAGCGAGCCGCCGATGCGCGTGTCGTCGGCACAGTCGATTTGCAGGTCGAGCCGGTGTACGTCTCGGGCTGGCCAGGTTTGCTCGATACGCACGTATCCGCCGGCGAAAACGGTCTTTCCGCGCCGCAGCCCGACCGTCTGAAGCAGGAATCCGCGGGCCGCCTCCGCGTCCGAACCGATGGCGATCATGCCGTCGGCATTCGGGGCCGCGAGATACAGGCGAAAATCCGCCGGCCCGCTGCGCGAACCGGGCAGCGGAAAATCCAGGACGTATCGGCGCCGGCCGGCATCCTCGGCGAAGGCGTAGCGACCGCCCGACAGCTCAATCCGCCGCTGGGCGCGCGGGGCGCTCGGTTGAAACAGCACCATCTCGCGCGCTGTGTTGCAGGCGGCTGGTGTCAGCAGTAACGCCGCCGAAAGCAGGCGGATCGCATGCAAACGACGTCGGGCGCGGATGGCGTGGCGGCTCGATGGATGGGTCGCGATTGCTCCAGGCGGCATGCCGGCAGGATACGACGGTAAAGGCAGGCTGCCAACCACGGCCGGTTGGCAAGGTCCAGCGGTGGGCGTAAACTCCCCGGTTCGATGTCCTGGTTCACCTACAGGCTGTTGCTGCGGCTGGCGTACAGCTCCGGGCTGCTGCTGCTGGCGGTACCCGGGCGAATCGACGCGGACCAGCCGCTCGATCCACCCCGGCCGCAGGTGCCCACAAACGCCGACGAACCCGGCGCGCCTGCACCGCACCGTCGGGCGCCGGTGCCCACGCTATCCGAGCTGGTACCCGATGTACTGCCTCCGCCGCGCTGGGGCGCCGGGCCGACCGGGACGCTTTCGCTCGATGTAGGGTTGGTGCGGCTGCCGAGCGCCGTGCGTGAGCTGGACAAGCCGCGCTTGCCAGGCGGCGCGCCGAGCGCCGCGCCCGCCGCTGGCACACTTTTCGAGTCCCGTCCGGCGGCGCTGATCCGGGCCGTATCGCCGGCACCGCGGGCCGGGACCGGACTGCTTGCACGGATCGAGCACTCCGTTCAGCGTACCGGCCCGCCGGCGCTGAATTCGCACTAGGTCGACCGATCACGCACCCCCGCGCCGCCGGCGACATTGTGGCGGCAGTATTCGCATCGAAACTCAGCCCCAAGCCTCAACGGGGAACCGCACATGTTCGAACGTAACCTGAATCAACGCCTCATTCTGATCGGCGTGGTCCTGCTGCTGGCCTGCGTGTTTCTCTATCCGCCACAGCGTCAGCTTCGCGGCGGCCTGGATATCGAAGGCGGCTTCTCGCTGATTCTGGAGATCCAGGAAGAGCCGGGCGAGCCCTCTACGCCGCAGCTCGCCGAAGAGATGAAGCGCCTGCTCCAGCGGCGGGTCGACCCGGCCGGCGTGATGGAGACGCGCTGGTCGGTGATCGGCAACAACCGCATCGAGGTGCAGGTGCCGCTGCCGCCCAAGCGAAACAAGGAGCTGCGCGAGGCCTACCTGGCCGTTCAAAAGGAGCTTTTCGCCCGAAACGTCGAGCGCAGCGCGCTGGAGCGCGTCTTCGCGACGGCGCCTGAAGCGCGCGGCGAAATGGCCCGCGCGCTGAGCGGCGGCAACAGCGAGCGCGAAAAGTTGATTCTGGCGGCCGCGGCCGAGCACGACGCGTTTCAGAAGCTTCGAGCGGAGCGCGCCGCCTCCGAGAGCACCGCGTCGGCGCCGGTCGACGACGCCAGCACAAGCCAGGCGGCCAGCCAGAGCGTGACGGACTGGCAGATCGCCGAGCGGGACGCGGGTGAGCGCTTCTCCGATGCGATCGACCTCGTGTTGGCGATGAACCTGGATACGCAGGTATTCAGTGACACGCTGGAGCTGACGGCGGAATCGCGGCAGCGCATCGAAATGCTCGACCGTTTCCGGGCGCAGCACCCGGAGCTGTCGGCCGATATCGACCGGGTCGTGGGGGCCTATGACGCCTGGAAAAAAGAGCGAGTCTATTTGGAGAGTCCGGCCGACCTGGTGCGCCTGTTGAGCGGCGCCGGCGTGCTCGAATTCCGCATCCTCTCGCGCCCCAGCGCCGAAAACGTGACGCTCTACGACCGCTACCGCAAGCAGCTCCAGGAGCGCGGCCCGCGGCCGGTCGCCGGCGACACCGAGGGCTGGTTCCGCATCGACAACCCGGTCGCATTCATGAACCTCCCGTCCGCCGGCGACCTGGAAACGCTCGAACCGCGCATGCGGCAGGACATGGTTGTCGACCGGCGCGGCAAGGACTGGTTTGTGCTGGCGGGTCTGACGCCGGAAAAGTGCATGCTGCACGGCGGAGCCACCGGTCCGCAGTGGAGTCTGAAGAAGGCCGGCGTCGGGCGTGACCAGTTGGGTCGACGCAGTGTGACCTTTGAGCTGGACGCCGTTGGCGCGCCCCTGTTCCGCAAACTGACCAGCGAAAACGTTAACCAGGAGCTCTGCGTCCTGATCGACGACGTGGCCTATTCGGCCGCCACCATCCAGGAGGCGATCGGCGCGCATGGCCAGATCAGCGGCGATTTCAGCACGGAAAAGCTGACGTATCTGTTGCAGACCATGCAAGCCGGCGCGCTGCCCGGGCGGCTCAAGGACACGCCCGTCAGCGAACGCATCATCGGCTCGAGTCTCGGCCAGACCAATCTGCGCAAGGCATTCTGGTCCGGAATTCTGGGAACCGCGGCCGTCATGCTGATGATGGCGTATTACTACGGGCTGTGCGGCTGGATCGCCAATCTCGGGCTGATTTGCAACATTGTGCTGACGCTGGCCGCGATGGCGATGCTCAACGCGCGCTTTTCGCTGGCCGGCATCGCCGGCGTGATCCTGACCGTCGGTATGGCCGTCGACGCCAACGTGCTGATCTTCGAGCGCATGCGCGAAGAGAAGGAACGCGGCTCAACGTTGCGGATGATCGTCCGCAATGGCTACGACAAGGCGTTCTGGACCATCTTCGACTCCAACCTGACCACGCTGCTGGCCGCCGTCATTCTCTACTACGTCGGCAGCGAGGAGATCAAGGGCTTCGGCCTGACGCTCGGGTGGGGCATCGCCACCAGCATGTTCAGCGCCTTGTTCATTACCAAGGCCGTTTTCGCGCTGCTGCTGAAATACAACCTGCTGCGCGACATCCGCATGCGCAAGTGGATCGGCGTGCCCAACATCGACTGGTACGGAATGCGCAAGACGTTCTTTGTCGCTTCGGCGGTTGTGCTGGCGATCGGACTGACCATGCTGTTCATGCGCGGCAAGCGCGACACGCTGGATGTCGAATTTCTTGGCGGCGTGAACGCCGAGATTGAATTCAAACCCGCTGCCGCGGCCCAGTTTGACGACACGCGCATCCGCGAGGTTCTGACGCAGGCCGCCGAAAGCCTCGGCGCCGACGGCCAGAAGCTGCGCGGCGCCAGCGTGACGCCGGTCGAGGGCGAGCCGGCCTCCTTCGACGTCAGTGCCGCCGGCGTCAGCGGCGCGCGGCTCGCGGCCATGATCGCCGAACCGCTCGAGGAGCAGGACTCCGGTAAACTGTTGCAGCGCGGCGGCATCGGACCGGTCCGCGAGAATGCGGTCCGCGTCCGTGTGCGCGAGGGCGTGTCGGCCGATCGGCTGACGACCGCCATCCAGGCGTTGGCCAGCGGCGATGCCAGCATTCCGATGGACGCCGGCGAACTGCGCCGGGCGAACATCGGACGGGTGATCGACGCCGGCGCCGCGGCCGCTGGCGGCGCCATCTGGAACCTGACAACCACCGTAACGAACAAGGCGCTCGTGCAGCACGCGCTGCTCAGCGCATTCGGCGACAACCTGAACATCCTGCCGCGCGTGCTCTACGTGCTGCGTGCCGACGAGCAGGGCCGTCCATTCCCCATTCAGGATCGCCGGCTGGAGAGTGTGCTGCCCGGCGCTCCTGCGGGAACTTCCGCGGATTTGACCGACTTTCTGGGCGGCGCCGCCATGTGGTTCGACCAGCTTACGCCGCCGCAGTCGGTCGCGGCGTTGCAGACGCGCCTGGACAACATGCGGCTCCAGCCGGACTACCAGGACCTTCCCTATCGTAAGACGCAGGTCATCGGCGTGACACCGGCCGGCACGTCGACCGAAGGGGCGGCGCTGTTCAGCAGCGTGGTGATCGTGGTCGCCGACCCGCACTTCATCTACAGCGACAACCCTGACACCTGGGCGTCGGAGTTCGCCCAGCCGGAGCTGTCGCTGGCGACCGGCATGCTCGACTCGGAGCAGGCCCTCCGCAAGGTGACGCAGTTCAAGCCGCAGATCGCCGACCAGTCCGCCACGCGCGCCAGCCTGGCGATGCTGCTGGCCTGGGTGATGATCATCGCCTACGTCTGGCTGCGGTTCGGCCGGCCGATTTACGGCATGGCCGGCGTCGTCGCGCTGGTGCACGACGTGCTGGTCGGCCTGGCGCTGGTGGGGCTGTCCGGCTGGATCGGCGGCTCGAACCACCCGATCGGGGCCGCGCTCCTAATCGACGACTTCAAGATCGACATGACGATCATCGCGGCCCTGCTGACGATCATCGGGTACTCGATCAACGACACGATCGTCATCTTCGACCGTATCCGCGAGCTGAAGGGCCGCCTGGGCGTTCTGACGCCCGAGATCATCAACCGCGCCCTGAACCAGACCCTCTCGCGGACCTTGCTGACCGCGACGACGGTGTTCATCGTGGTGTTGTTCATGTACATCTTCGGCGGCAGCAGCATCCGCGGGTTCAACTTCTGCATGATCGTGGGCTGCCTCTCGGGCTCCTACTCGACGCTTGCAATCGCGACGCCGCTGCTGCTGGTAACGACCAGAACGCGGGTCGAGCGCGCCGCGCCGCGGGTCGCGCCGGCCTAGGCGGGAGCGACGCGTCGAACGCGCACGCGGCGTCTACCGCGGCGCAGGGGAGTGGGATATATTGTGTGGAGCCGGAGCGCCGCGGCGCCTCGGCTCCACGCACTGCCTTTCAGCGGAGCTCGCCATGAGCACCGAAGTCAAAGTCTGGCTGGTCATCGGGCTGGTCGTCATCGTGTTCGCCGTCTGGTGGTGGGCCCGCAATCCATCCGATCAGAAGCCCGATCTGAGCATGAATGCCACCACGATGAAACCTGCCGAGACGCTCGCGCCACCCAGCGGCGCCGATAGCGCGCGGCCGGCGGCCGATGAGAGCGCCGCTGCCAGCCCGGCCCCCGCGCGCGGCGAGCTGCGCAGCCTCGACGAGCTCGAAGGCGAAACGCCGCCGGCGGAACCCTGGCGTCCTCCGCCCGACGTCCTCGGCGTTGCGCCGCCTGAACGCCGGCTGCCCGAGTCGCGCGCAGCGATCGATGAGCCGGGCGGGCTGTCGGATCCTGCGCTCGGGGCGGGTGAGCCGGAATCGCCGGCGCACCCGGCCGGGGCCACATCCGGCGACCGGACCTCCGGCGACGTTGAGCTGAAGATCACGGACGGATCAACCGCACCGGCCACGCAAGATCGCCCCGCGACCCTGCCCGCCGAGCGCGGAGCCGCGCTGCCGACGGGTGAATCGGCGGGCGACCGACCGCCTCCCGCCGCGGGCGCACAGCCTGGGCGCGATTCGGCGAACGTTGGCAGCGGCGGGGCAACTGTGCCGTCTGTGCCGCGACGCTACCGGATACAGGACGGCGACACGCTGATGAAAATCGCCCGCGAAATGTACGACGATGAGCGCCATTGGACTGCCATCAAGGCGGCCAATCCCGGCATTGACGAGCGCCGACTGATCGTCGGCCACGAGCTGGTAGTCCCGCCGCTGAATCTCCCGTCCGCGCCACCAGCTTCGGCCGACAGCGCCGGCGGGGCCCGGCGCGAGCCGACCAGCCAGCCGGTTCGGATCGATCGCGCCCTCTACGTGGTCGCGGAAGGGGACACGCTGACGTCGATCGCCCGCGAGGTGCTCGGAAACGAAAACCGCTGGCCCGAGATTTTCGAACTGAATCGCGACAAGCTGAAGTCGCCCAACGCGATTTACGCGGGCATGCAGCTCAAACTGCCGGCCAAGTAACCCCCACGCAGTTCGGACGCGCCTCGAACCGACGCCCTGGGGCCGGTGCGGTTGCCCGCGCGCTGGATTGAAGTGTTTTCACTCACACGCCTGGCCAGACGCAAAGCCGTGTTCGGCCGCCGCCCGGCGGTTACGATCTGAGCGCGTGATCGAGGCGGCGCCGGCGCGCTCGCGTCTTACGCCGCCTTGGGCCGCTCGTTCGCCGTCGCGTTTCTCGTTTTGTGCGGAGAACCGCTCGTGCACCCGATTCTGACGCCGTTCGAAGAACTGCTGGGCAACCGCTCCGATCACCTGGCCGTCGCCGATCAGAGCCTGCAACTGACGTACGGCGCGCTGCGGGCGGTGGCCGGCGGTCTGGCCGGGCCGATCGCCGTCAACACGCAGCGCCCGCGTGTGGGCGTGCTGGCGCCGACGTCGGCCGCGTGCGCCGCCGGCATCTTCGCGTGCTGGTATGCGGGCAAGGCGCCGGTGCCGCTGAATTTTCTGCTCAGCCCGCCGGAGCTGGGGCGCGTCATGGCCGATGCGGAACTCGATCTGGTGGTGACGATCGAGCCTTTCGCGGAAGGGCTGCGCGCCGCAGGGATGAAGCTGCTGCTGCTGAGCGCGCAAACGCTGGTGCCCGGTCGGACGTCGGCGCCGTCGGCCGGCCCGCAGGACCCGGCCGTCGTCATCTATACGTCGGGCACCTCGGGCGATCCCAAGGGCGTCGTGCTCAGCTACGACAACATCGTCAGCAATGCGCGCTCCTGCATCGAACACGCCCGCATGCATCCGGATC
>CAYOHG010000038.1:0-12082 GCA_964403685.1 uncultured Planctomycetales bacterium | reverse complement strand
GGCGGTCGGCGAAAATGCCGGCGCGCCGGCCGGCGCACGGTTGATCGACGGCTCTGGCCAGTTCGTATACGCAGGCTTCATCGACGGATTCAGCCGCGCCGGCGTTCTCGATACCGAAATCAGCGAAGCCGAGGAGCGCAACGCTGAGGGCCGCTTCCCGGACATCTCCGAGACCGCGCAGGTCGCGACGGTGACGGCCAATCGCAGCGGGCTCCACGCCCGGCGGCGGGTCGAAGAGTATCTGGCGATCGAGGAGTCGACGTTCGAGGAACTGCGCGAGGCGGGCTTCACCGCCGCTCTGCTGGCCCCACCCAAAGCCATCGTCTCCGGACAGGTAAGCCTGATCGCATTGGGAGTTGAACCCGTGCGAGACAGCCTGCTCGCCGGCGGCGTCGGGCAAGCCGCGTCGTTCGAAACGCCCCCGCGCCGACACCTGCTGATGCGCGGCCGCTATCCCGGCACGCTGCTGGGCGTCATGGCGCACCTGCGGCAGTTCTTTCTCGATGCGCGTTGGCATGCCGACGCGGATCGCTGGCGTCAGAGCGTCGGCACGCCGCTGGCGGATTCGCTCGCGCTGCCGTTCGATCCCGACCTCGACGCGATTCAACCCGCCTTGCGCGGCGAACAGCGCGTGTTCTGGCAGGCCGACAGCGTGGACGAGATCGACCGGGTGCTTTCACTGGCGCGCGAGTTCGGCCTGAAGGCTGTGATCGTCGGTGGGCGCGAGTCCGATCGGCTCGTCGAGAAGCTCAAGGCCGCGGATGCCGCCGTCATCGTCGGCCTGGAACTGCCCAAGCCGGCCCGGACGTTCGCGCTCGACGCGACCGACCTGAACCAGCCCATCGACGCTATTGGCGGCTACGGCAAGGCCTGGGAAGAGCGCTCCTTCTATCCGCAGCGCGCCTACGAAGGTGCCGCCACCTGGCGCGGCGAGCGTGCGCATCTCGCGGCGGCACTCGAATCGGCGGGTGTGCGTTGGTGCTTCACGACGACCGGTTTGGAGAAGCCGCAGCGCGGCCTGGAGCGCGTACAGGCGTTCATCGACGCGGGATTGAGCCCCGAGGCAGCCCTGCGCGGCCTGACGACCACACCGGCGGAACTGCTTGGCGCCGCGAGCGACCTGGGCCGCATCCGCATCGGGGCGCGCGGCAATCTCACCGTGCTCAACGGCCGGCTGGGTGACAGCAACGTCGAGGTCACGCGCGTCATCGTCGCGGGTCGCGAGTTTCGCACAGATGCGGCCGACCGCCTGAGCGACCCCGCTCGTCATCGCGACGCTGACGACGGCAGCTCCGCTGAGAACACCGCGCCGGACGCTGCCAAAGCCGCAACCGCGTCTGTGGATGCGTCACAACCTGCCAGCGCGCCCGCCGCCGCCTCGCCGCTGGCGGATGTCCGCACGCACCAGCCGAGTTGGCCGATCGAGACCCCCGCGGACCGCACGCCGCGCGTTCGCACTGGTGGCTCCGTGCTGCTGAAGAACGCGACCGTCCTCACCGTCGCCGGCGACGATCTCGAAAACGCCTCGGTGCTGATCGAGAAAGGCCGCATCGCAGCGATCGGTCGCGATCTCACTGCGCCGCCCGGCGTCAGGGCCATCGATCTGACCGGCTACACGCTCATGCCGGGAGTGCTCGACCCGCATTCGCACATCGCGGCGTATGAGGTGAACGAGTGGACCATGAGCGTCACGCCGGAAGTCCGCATGGCCGACGTGATTCGCCGCGATGACGCCAACATCTATTTCGCGCTGGCGGGAGGCTGCACCGCCGCGCACATCATGCATGGCTCGGCCAACACCATCGGCGGCCAGAACGTGCTGCTGAAACTCAAGTACGGCCGGCCACCCGAGGAGATGATCATCCCCGGCCAGCACCGCACGGTGAAATTCGCGCTGGGCGAGAACGTCAAGCGCCCAGGCATGGATCGCGACCGCTGGGATTCCGAGGCTCCGCGGCGATTTCCGGGTACCCGCATGGGCGTTGAAGCGGTCATGCGCCGGGCGCTCGACTCGGGCCGGCGCTATCTTCAGGAGCAGAACGTCGACCGCGAAGCGCGGGCCGCGGGCCAGAACCCGCCGCCACGGCGACGCGACCTGCGCCGCGAGGCCCTGGCCGACATGCTCCGCGGCGACATCTGGGTTAATACGCATTCGTATCGCGCCGACGAGATTCTGCGGCTGTTTCAGGTCGCTGAGGATTTCGGCTTCCGCGTCGCCGCCCTGCACCACTGCCTCGAGGCCTACCGCATCATCCCGGAGATCGCGCGGCACGGGGCCGCCACCGCCACCTTCTCCGACTGGTGGGCTTACAAGATCGAGGCTTACGACGCCGTTCCCCACAACGCCGGCATGCTCCTGCGCGGCGGCGTCAATTCAACCCTCAAGAGCGACTCGGGCGAGCTGATGCGGCACATGCCGCTGGAAGCCGCCAAGTGCATGAAGTACAGCGGGCTGACCGCCCGCGAGGCGCTGCGCCTGGTCACGCTTAACGCGGCGACGATGTTCGGCCTTCAGGACCGCCTCGGCAGCATCGAGATCGGCAAGGACGCCGACATCGCCGTGTACGACGGTCATCCGCTCGACACATTCTCGCGATGCGTGCTGACGTTGATCGAGGGCGAGGTGTACTTCCAGCACCGCGAATTCGACGCCGACAGACCCCGGCCGCCGACCCGTTCGCCGGCGGAATTCGCCCAGGCCAGCGCAGCCATTGTCGATCCGGTCGGCTCCGGCGCCGGCACCGCCCCGGCGCTGCGAGCGGCCGGCGGCAATGCGATCTCCTCCGCAGGAACCAACGGCGACTCCACCGGCAGCCGGGCCGTTTACGCGCTGCTGAACGCGACGCTGCACCCGATCAGCCAGCCCGCCATTCCGCAGGGCACGCTCATCATGGAAAACGGACGCATCGCGGCGGTCGGCCAGGTCTTTCAGATTCCGCCGGGCGCGACCGTGATCGACGCGAAGGGCCTGCACGTCTGGCCGGGCATGATCAACGCCGCGACCACCGTCGGGCTCTACGAGATCGGTCAGGTGAGCGTGACCGTGGACACATCCGAGGCCGGCACCTATCAACCCGACATCCTGGCGGTCTCGGCTTTCAACCCGCACAGCGCGATGGTCGACGTGACCCGCGCCGAGGGTATCACGTCCGCGCTGATCGTGCCGAGTGGTCCGGCGCTGTGCGGCCAGGCCGGGCTCGTCAATCTCGCCGGCTGGACGCTCGATGAGATGCTGATCGAGCCGCGCGTCGGACTGGTGGTGAACCTGCCCAGTGAAGGACCGAAGGGGCTGCTCGAAGATGACAAGCCCTGGCGCGACCCCAACGAGCCCGAGCCCGATGAACCGATCGACCGCTCGCTGGCCGAACTGACGCGCTTCTTCCAGGATGCCCGCGCCTATGCGCTGGCGCGCGAGAGTGGCGAAGAAACGAGCCCGCTCGATCCCCGCTTCGAGGAGATGAGACCCTATGTCATGGGGCTGAAGCCCGTGCTCTTTCGCGCCGGCGGCTACAAGCACATCCTCGAAGTGCTGCAATTCGCCGCGACGTTCGAGCTCAAGCCCGTGATCCTCGGCGGCAGCGACGCTTGGAAACTCGCCGACTTGCTCGCCGCTCGGAAGGTCCCGGTGCTTTACGAGGGCGCGCTCGACATGCCCGCCGGCGTACCCTTGCCGCCGAATTCGACCGACGGCTGGGACAGTCGCTACCAGGCCGCGTCGGTCCTGCATCGCGCCGGGGTGCCGTTCGCCGCGGCGCATCAGGGCGCCGACCTGGCCAAGCTACTGCCGCTGGAGATGGGCATGGCGGTCGCACATGGGCTGAACGCCGACGTTGCCATGCGGGCACTGACGCTCTCGGCGGCTGAAATTCTCGGTGTGGCGGACCAGCTCGGCTCGCTGGAGGTCGGCAAGCGCGCCAACGTGATCGTCACCACGGATCATCCCTGCCGGGCGACCACGCGGGTCGAGATGGTGTTCATTGACGGCCGGCCGGTTTCGCTGGAAAGCAAACACACGCGCGACGCGGCGAAATTCGCCGATCGGCCTAATGCAGCACTGGCCCCGCCACGCACCGACCTCGCCGGCCCGCCGTCGCAGACCAAGCTTCGGTAAGCGCAGGGTCGCGACGGCGCCGCAGGGTTAGGGCGCGCGGAGCAAGCTTCCTCGGACCGTCCGCGTCATGCGGGCGGCAGCCCTGCGTGGCCGAAACGGCGCAACCAGCCGACCCGCAACGCAGTGCGAGCATTGCAACATGCGTGACTCGGGCACCGCCGCACCCCGCTGTCGTCTCAGTCGCCGCCCGGGGGGAACTTGACAGTCCATCCAGATTGTGTTTGCGATGGATTAGAAGGACGCTATGATCAGACCAGACGTTTGGGCGTCTACGCGCGGCGAATGCGGCCGCCACGCGCGGCGATGGACGGAATTCCGCCATTATTGTGATTCGGTTTATCTCGCCGTAAGCCCGCCGCCCCTGGGAGAGACTGCATGACTGGATTGCTTCGAGGCCGTGCGCGCCGTTCCGGTTTCACCCTGATTGAGCTGCTGGTGGTGGTCGCGATCATCGCGCTGCTGATCAGCATCCTGCTGCCGTCGCTTCAGCAGGCCCGGGCGATCGCCCGCCAGTTGGTCGACAAGAGCAACTTGCGCTCTCAGGCACAGGCCGCGTACATCTACGCTGAGGATTACGCCGGCCTCATGCCGCGCGGCATTCTCGGCTGGGATCTGGCTGAGGAGTACGGCACCTACGGCACAGCGCTGTTGCGCTACCTGGGCTATACCGGCCACCAGCCGGAATGGGATTCGATGGAGCAGCCCTGGCTGATCCCGATCTACCAGAGCGTTCCGTTCTACCAGTGCCCGGACTTCCCGGACGATCGCCAGGCGCTCGATTTCGTCGCCAACGCCTTCGCGATTCCGTATCCGCAGAGCGCGATCGACTATGACACCGCGCTGGAATGGGACCCGGAAGGTCAGTTCCGCGGCGAGGACGGCGACGCCGCCGGCTATACGCCGCTCTCCAAGCTGGAAGAGGTCGCCAATGTCGCCAGCCCGGCCGGGATCATCTACGTCACCGAGGCGAACAAGGTGCTGACCGAAGGCGGAAACAAGGATAACTTCCGCTACCATCACTTTTTCCTGACTTCGATGCTGCCCTTCGGCGGACATCCGCGCATCGCCAGTGACCAGCGGCACCCCGGCGGCCTGAACGCCGTGTTCTTTGACGCCCACGCCGAAACGCTGCCGCTCAAGACGATCGACCCCGGTTACCCGAACTCGATCGGCCTGCGGTTGAAATACTGCACGGTCGTGCCGCCGGGATACGAATAACACGCCGTTCGCAACGGCGAATCGAGTCGCAATAGGGTTCACAGCGGGCACGGTGATGTAGCCGTGCCCGCACTTTTTGCAGAGCGCCGCTGTCAACCTGCGCGATCGAGCGCGCGACGGTAGCCGGGCGCTTGCGCTATCCGGCTGATTGCGCCTCACACCGGCCCCGGCCTTCTGGCCGGATTCCTCGTCGCCGCGCTGTTTGATATGACGATGGTGCGCGGTGTGCGCTGCTCGCATGCTGCGCCCTCGGCTCGTCGTTCCGTAGTCCCATTGTCCCTTGGTTTGCTGGCTTCAGTATTCCCTGGCTCCCTTGTCCTCCGGTCCCCTGTTCGCTTAGCGCCTGGTGCCCCGTGCGCCGTCACCCGTGGTCGCCTGTTACGGTTACCATGGCGGCGCGCGTGCGCTTCAACACTCAGGCACGGAGTCGGCGTGTCGCTGAAGTTGACGATCCTCGGCTCGGGCACTTCGCACGGCATTCCGATGATCGGATGCGACTGCCGCGTGTGCGCCTCCAGCGACCCGCGCGACAAGCGCACGCGGACAAGCGCCGTGTTCGAGGTCGCCGGTAGGCGCATTCTGGTGGACACCGGTCCGGAGCTGCGGTTGCAGTGCGTCGCGTGCGGAATCGCCGACGTCGACGCCGTGGTCTATACCCATCACCACGCCGACCACGTCGTCGGTCTGGACGACGTGCGGATCTTCAACCACCGCCGAGGCCGGGCGCTGCCGATCTATGCCAGCGCGGCCACGCTGGCGCGGTTGCGAAGCATGTTCGCGTACGCCTTTGAGCACGATCCGGAGTATCCCAGCGCCAAGCCTGAGCTGGAGCCAATCGAGATTCGCGGACCGTTCGAGATCGCGGGCATTCCGCTGCGACCGATTCCGTACCGTCACGGACCGCTGGAGGTGCTGGGCTTTCGGATCGGCAACGCCGCCTATTGCCCCGATTGCAGCTTCGTCCCCGACGAATCGCGGGCGCTGTTGCGCGGGCTGGACGTGCTCGTGCTGGACGCGCTGCGGCGGCGCCCCCATCCCACGCACTTCAACCTTGAACAGGCCGTCGAAGAGAGCCGGCGAATCGGGGCCGAACGCACCTGGTTCACGCACATTGCCCACGAGCTGCTGCACGCCGAGACCAATGCCGAGCTGCCCGCAGGCATGGAACTGGCGTACGACGGGCTGGTTCTGGGGTGTGATTGAGCGCGGCGGTTGGCCGCGACGCTGCGGGCTCCATGCGCGACGTGACCAGCCGAGTCGCTCAGCCCGAGACCGCCGCCATGCGGTAGCGCTCGCATTCGGCACGGATCAGTTGAATCAGCCGGCTCCGATCGATCGGCTTGGTCGTATAGGCGTCGCAGCCGACGGCCAGGCAGCGTTCCCGGTCGCCGCTCATGGCGTGAGCCGTCAGCGCGATGATGGGACGATCGTAGCCGCGGCTGCGGAGCTGCGCCACGGCGGAGTATCCGTCCAGAATCGGCATCTGCATGTCCATCAGGATGACGTCGAACGGGCAGCCGGCTTCCAGTGCCGTAAGGGCGCTGTCGACGGCGCTGCGGCCGTCCTGAACCAGCGCGACTTCGGCACCGGCTTTGCGAAGCAGTGCCCAGATCAGCCGCTGATTGTCCGGACCGTCTTCGGCCACGAGCACGCGCCGCTCCAGCAGACCTTGTTCGCCCGGCTTCTCGGCCGATGGCGATGCGGCCTGGGACTGCGGCGGCTCTATGAACCGCTCGGCCAGGTCCGCGGTGATCTCACCCGGGTCGACCGTCAATACAAAAGTTGATCCGCGGCCGGGAGTGCTCTGCACCCGAATGTCGCCGCCGAGCGCGCGGGCCAGGTGCAGGCTGATGGCCAACCCCAGGCCGGTTCCACCGAAACGGCGGGTCATGCTCTCGTCGGCCTGGGTAAAGGGCCGGAAGAGCTGCCCGATCCGCTCAGGATGAATCCCGATGCCGCTGTCAACGACCTCGAACTCGATCAGCCGAGCGGGCGAAGTTGCCGGCGGCGTACGAACGTCTGGGGGGGCTGGAGGTCGCTGGCGGGCCAGGAGCCGAACCGCGCCGCGCTCGGTGAACTTGACCGCGTTGCCGACAAGATTGAGCAGGATCTGCCGCAGTCGCGTCGGGTCGGTGCAGATCACCTCGGGGACCGCAGCGTCGCAGCACACGTCAAACGCAAGCCCCTTTTCCCGGGCGCGCTCCTGAACCAGTTGGGCCACGTCGTCCATCAGTTCGCGCGGGCGACATGGGATTCGCTCGATGCGCAGCTTGCCGGCTTCGATCTTGGAAAGGTCGAGAATGTCGTTGATGATCTGGAGCAGGTGGTCGCCATTACGCCGCAGCGTCGCGAAGGCGTCGCGGCGCGCGGCTTCCGGCAACTCCGAATCGAGAAGCTGCTCGGCAAAGCCCAGGATCGCCGTCATGGGCGTGCGAATCTCGTGGCTCACATTGGCCAGGAAATCATCCTTGGCCCGGCTGGCGCGGACGAGTTCCGCGGTCCGCTCCTGGACCTGGCGCTCGATCGCTTCGTAGGACTGCTGGACACGGTCGGCCATCTGGTTGAAGGCGTTGGCCAGTTCGCCGATCTCGCCCGGGGCCTGCTCGGGTGCCCGAGTCGAGCGATCACCTTCGGAAATGCGTTGCACGGCGTTCATCAGCTCGCGCAGCGGCCTGAGCAGTTGACGGATGGCCAGGACGGTCGCGCCGATCGCCACCGTCAGCACGCCGGCCAGAACGGCGACCGCGGTCAGGATGCGCGCCTGAATCTCGCGCTGCAAGCGGTCCTTGCTGTAGCAGACCGCAAGGAAAGCGACCGGTTGCTGACTGCGCGGCGCGGCCGGGTTGCCTGGCTCGAGACCGATGTCGACCGTCTCATGGCTCTGCCACAGCGGCATGAGAACCTGGAGCTCCGATGAGGTCGCGTGCAGCAGCGGACCGCGTTCGCCCGCCTGCGCCCGGCGGATCAACGACAGCTCGGTTCCGCAAGTTTCGTCGCGCCCGGAATAGACGCCACACTGCACGACGCCGGCGGCGCTGACGACACGGCCGCAGATTACGGAATCATCCCGCCGGCAGGTTTCGAGGATCCGGCGCATCTCGGCCTGGTTGCCCAGCAGCACGGCCGGTTCGATCGCCTCGGCAATGGCGCCGGCATGGACGCGCGCGTGGTTGGTGAATTCCTGGAGCGACTGCTGATGGGTTTGGCGGATCAGGGCCGTGCCGACCAGAAACGTCGTTCCGGTTAGCAGGATCGTGCACAGCCCGATCGACCGCCCCCGCAGCCCCATGCTCATGACGACCCCGACGATTCCGCAATGACCACGTGCGCAGCCCGGACCGAAGAACGCGGGCGCGTCGGCGCAGCGACAGCCGCGGCGCGCAGCCTCTAGCGTTATCGACGGTTCCGCCCGCCGCGCTCATCGCCCGGCGCCATTCTGGATGCTCCTGTCCATTTACTTAGCCGCCCGTTGAGCACTGCAAGCTGGCGGCGGAACGCGCCGATAACAACGGGTGTAGTCAGTCGATTTCGGACTCGCGCCCGACGGCCCGGACGCGCTGCCCAGCGGAGCGGTGGTCGCCGCGCACCAGGGCGTCAGCTCACTCGGTTCCCGCCGGTCGCGCTAGCGCCTTCCCGCTGCGCGGCTCCGCGACCGGGCGGTCTGGACTCGCCCTGATACGTGTGCCGGCACGAGTGACGCCTTGAACTCAGCACCCGACATCCAAAGCCCCATCGGTGCGGCACTCCGGCGGTGGCACGCTCGATGGCCGGTTCGACTGCTGCTGGCCTTTCTGGCGCTGGCCGGCCCTCCGCACGGATCGGGCGCCGAGACCGGCGGTCGCAAGGCGCTTCTCGTATTTCCGGAAAAAGACGTTTATCGGCAGGCCGCCGACGCGATCGCGCAATCGCTGCGCGGACGGGGCCACACGGTCGAACTACTGCCGCTGCCAGTTGCCGACGCGGAGTCCCAGCGGCGCGCCGTCGAAACCTGCCGCGCGCAGCAACCGGCGGTCATCGTCAGCGGCGGCACGGCGCTGACCGCCGACATGCTGCGCGATGTGCCCGGCGCGGCCGTCGTCTTTTTCATGGTCCCCAACGCTGCGGACGCTCCGTTTCTGGCGGAGTCCAGCCCGGATCGTCAGCGCGTCGCCGGCGTTTCGAGCGACGTCGCGCCGGATCAGCAGATCGAGTGGTTGCAGAAAACCGCTCCCAGGGTCCGGCGCGCAAGCCTCTTCCACAGCGAGCGAACTCGCCGCACCGCCCAGGCCTTCGCCTCGGCTGGCAAGTCCCGGGGGATCGCCATCGAGCTGGTCGAGACCAGCGCAGAGAAGATCACCAGCGCTACAGAAACCGCGGAGAAAAACGGCACCGAGGGCGTCGTGATGATCCCCGACGCACAGGTCTACAACGCGACTAATGTGCAGCACCTGCTGGTCTGGGCCGTGCGTGAGAAGCGCGCCGTGTGGGGCTTCTCCGACAAGGTCGTGCACGCCGGCGCGCTGGCCGGAATCTATGCAGATCCTGCCGCGGTCGGCCGCCAATGCGCGGAGCTCGTCAGCCAAGTGCTCAACGGTCGGTCGCCTGGGGAGTTGGGGTGGAAACCCTGCTCGGAACCGCGGCGGGCCGTCAACGTCCACACCGCCAATCTGATCGGGGCGGCGCCGGATGAAATCCGTCGTGATTCGGCGGTCGAAATCTTTGGAGACAACCCATGAGGCGAGCATGGCCCTGTCGGCGAGCGCTCGGTCTGCTGATGCTCGTCGCGGCGTTGCCTGCGATCCCGGCCTTGGCGCAGGATGAAGCGCCGGCCAGCGCCCCGGCGGACGCACTCGAAACGCCGGCGACGCTGGTTGCCGGAGGAGACGATGCGGATCTGCTCGAGATGGAGGTGCCCGTGGTCGTGACCGCGGCACGCCGCGAGCAGCCCATCTCGCTGGTCCCGTACGCGATCAGCGTGATCACCGCGGAGGACATCCGCCGATCCGGGGCGCGATCGATACCGGATGCGCTGCGACTGGTGCCGGGAGTGGACGTGGCCGACCTGGGCTACGGCAACGCCGCCGTATCGCCGCGCGGATTTCACGGTTTCCTGGCGCGGCAGGTGCTCGTGCTGGTCGACGGGCGGCAAATCTTCGACAGCTTCTTCGGCGGTACGGTGTGGGGAAGCTGGCCGATCTCGCTGGAGGACATCGAGCGAATCGAAGTGATCCGAGGTCCGGCCGGTGTCACCTGGGGCGCCAACGCCGTGAATGGGGTGATCAACATCATTACCAAGGACCCGGCCGACCAGACCGGCGTCACCTTCTCCGGCGGCGGCGGAAGCCAGGCCACCCATCGCGAGTATCTGGGCGGAGGGCTGGCCGACGAGCGGCTGAAGGTGCGCGTGTCGGGTGAGTATGAGGGCAGCGGCGGGTTCGACCACGGCGGTACCCGGTTGATGCGCCCGGATGATGAGTATCGTGCGGCGCGCGGGTCGATGATGTTGAAGTACGCGCCGACCGACCGGGATTCGTTCATGCTCTCAGGCGGCAGCAGCGTCGTCAACAGCGGGTTTCCACGCTCGCCGCTGAGCGGCATCGGCGGCAGCCGGCAGGATGAATCGCAAGGCAGTTTTCTGATGGCCCGTTGGGACCGGCAACTCGAGCGGCAGGGCTCGCTGGAGTGGACCCTCTACGCCAACGATTCCTTCGTGTCGCCGGGCCTGCGGGCGGTCGACTATCGCTATCAGCAATACGCGCTTCAGTTCAGCCACCGGTTCAAGCCGGACGCGGCGCACGCGATGACCTGGGGAGTCGATTCACGCGCCGACACGTTCGACGGCACAAACGCCGACCCGTTCATGTCGACACGCGGTTACGCTTCGGGCGGGATCGTCGGCCTCTACGCCGAAGACGAGTGGACGTTCGCCCCGCGCTGGACACTGAACCTGGGAGCGCGGATCGATTACGACACCTACGGCGGCTTCCAGCCCAGCGGTCGCGCCGCGCTTGGTTACCAGTTCTCGGAGCACTCCTCGGCCTACGCGGCGGTGGCGCGCGCGTTTCAGATGCCACCGGTCGGAATCCGCTTCGTCGACACACCGTTCTTGGACGGCCTCGCGCGGGCGACGTCGCGCCAGGAAGTCGAAGCGGAATCACTGATCGCCTATGAGCTGGGCTATCGCACGCAACTCTTCGACCGCCTCGACCTGCGGGCGAACCTGTTCTGGCACGAATTCGAGGACATTACCACGCTCAGCCCAAAACTCGGTCCGCCGGGACTGATCAACATGTTCGAAGACAACCGGGCCTCGGCGGGAATGTACGGAGCCGAGCTGGAGACGCGCTTCCGCATCCTGCCGGAGCTGACGCTGGATGCGCACTACACCTATCAGGAGCTCGGCTGGGACTCGACGGCGCGGATTCAGGAAAAAGACATGATGTCGCCGCCACGTCACAAGCTCATGATCGGACCACGCTGGAGCCCGCGCGAGGACCTGCATTTTTCCGCCCAGGCGCACTGGGTCGACGCGGTTGCGGCGCCGAATCCGTGGAACCCGTTCCTGTCGCAGGCGATCCCCCCCTATTGGCGACTCGACCTGCGCGCTGAATACGAGTTCTGGGATCGCCGCGCGGCCGTCGCGGTGGGCGTACGAAACCTGCTGGACGACTACCACCCTGAGGGCGCGACCCAGTTCCTCAACAACGTCGAAGTGCCGCGCATGGTCTACGCCGAGCTGCGCATCCGCTTCAAGTAGCCCGGGAATCGCGGCGC
>CAYOHG010000037.1:0-12355 GCA_964403685.1 uncultured Planctomycetales bacterium | reverse complement strand
CGTCTACAGCGCACTGCTCGAAATCCAGGAGCAGAAGGCGCACTAGAACCGGAGACGACGATGTCCCCTCGCCCATCAGAGACACGCGAGCAAGCCGCGCCCGAAGCCGGCGCCGTGCTCGAACGACTCCCGAAGGTGATGGATGCCCTTGTCGAACTCGTCGAGCAGGAGACCTCGCTTGTGCGGGCGGGCCGCCTGGCGGACGCCGCGCGGCTCGAACCGGCCAAGGACGATCTCGCCCGCGAATTCCTCCGGCATGCCGCCTGGCTAAAGGCGAACAGGGACCGCCTGCCCTCCGGCCTCGCCGCGCAGATCGACGCGCTGCGCCGCAAGCACGACGTCTTCCAGGCGTTGCTGCAGATCAACCTGACGGTGCTCGCGACCGCGCATGCCGTCTCGGAAGGCATCATGCGCGGCGTCTCCGAGGAGATCAACCGCCGGTCGCAGCCCTCGACCTACGGCGCGAGCGGACGCGCGACCGCCCCCAGGCCGGGCAACGCCCAGCCGCTGACGGTCAGCCGGGTGCTGTGAGCATTTGCAAGTTTAGGGATTTGGCCAACAGGCAGTTAAAGTTCGTGTCTTAGCGTTCCCCGAGAACTTCGTCGGACCTTGCGCGGATGTCCGCGCGCCGGGAGGTGCAGGTGGACTCGCCGTTCACGATCAAGCCGCGCGAGGGCGTGAACCGCGCCGGCTATGGCGCCGCAAGGGCCGTGCGCACGGAGCTGTCGCCGGCGCAGAGCGTGACCGCCTCCCGCACCGCGGCAGCTGCGCAGACGCCCGCTCCCGCGCAGGACAGCCCGGCGCGGGAATCCCTGATCGACCCGCAGGCGCACGAACTCATCAACCGCGTGAAGGACGAGCGCGAGCGCCGCAAGGACCGCCGCGCGAGCGATGACGCGCTCATGCGCCAGCGCGCCTATGCCCGCGCCGATGACGGAAAATCCGACGACGGCGAAGGCCAGCCGCACGCCAATCTCGAGATCTGATCGCGGGCGAACACCTAACGAATGCTTACCGGCGCTCAGCAGCAAATCCGCTTGTGACGCAGTTAAAGAGAGTTATCGGGAGCGCATTAACTCATTAACCACGTTCTTTTACGCGACCTTGAAAGCCAGCATGGCATGTGGGTCGCCGATCCCCTGGATCGACACGTGTAATCCAAACCAGAAAGGTTGCGTTCTATGGCTTCCAACATCACCCTGTCGTCGAGCGTTCGCAAGAACCTGCTCGCTCTGCAGAGCACGGCGGACCTGGCGAGCTTGACCCAGAATCGTCTCGCCACGGGCAAGAAGGTCAACTCGGCCCTCGACAATCCGAGCAACTTCTTCACCTCCCAGTCTCTCAACAACCGCGCCGGCGACCTGAACGCCCTGCTCGACTCGATCGGCCAGGCCCAGCAGACGCTGAAGGCAGCCGACGAAGGCATCACGTCGCTGACCAAGCTGGTGGAATCCGCAAAGTCGATCGCCAAGCAGGCCCGCCAGGCTCCGCAGCCCGGTTCGGCCACCTACTCGGCCATCGCGCTCTCCGGAAACCCGACCGACGAAACGCTCGGCACGACCGGCAACGGCGCGGCGATCACGGTCGCCAACGCCACGACCTACTCGTTCGACATCAACATCAACGGTGCGGGCGCCGAGACGGTCACCTATACGTCGGACGGCGACGCGACCTATGCTGAAATCCTGGCCGGCCTCCAGGCCTCGTTTGCCACCGCGCTCACCAATTCGGGCGTGACGGCGGCCGACGTCGAACTCGTCGCCAACGGCGCCAGCGACGGCATCCGGATCAACGCGCTGAATGCGGACATCGACTTCGTCATCTCGGCCAATAGCGGCGCGGGCCTGACCAACAACACCTACAACTCGATCAGCCTGCTCGACAATATCATCACGGCGGGCGGCGCGGCCGGCAATACGCTGACCGTTGCGGTGAATGGCGGCGCCAACAACGTGATCACCTTCGGCACCGGCTCGGGCCAGATTTCCACGCTGGCGGAGCTGCAGTCCACGCTGAACACGATCTCCGGGCTTACCGGCACTGCCACCAACTCGGCGATCACCTTCAACGTTGCGTCGTCGTCGTCGCAGAACTCGATCAGCCTGACCTCGTCCTCCGCCGGTCTCACGACCGCGCTCGGCATCGGCGCCATCACCGGCACGACGCAGGGAACGGCGAGCGTCGGCGCGCCCGATCCGACCCGCACCTCGCTGCAGGCCGACTACAACAACGTGCTCGAGCAGATCGACGCGCTCGCGGGCGACGCCTCCTATAACGGCGTCAACCTGCTCGCCGGCGACGATCTCAAGGTGGTGTTCAACGAGAACGGCACGAGCTCCCTGACCATCACCGGCGTGACCTTCAACGCCTCGGGGCTCGGCCTGTCTCCTGTGTCCGGCGCGGGCTTCCAGTCCGACGGCGACATCGACTCCACGATCGCGACGCTCGACACCGCGCTCGCGACGCTGCGCACGCAGTCGTCGAAGTTCGGTTCGAACCTGACCACGGTGCAGACCCGTCAGGACTTCACCAAGAACCTGATCAACACGCTGCAGACCGGTGCCGACAACCTCGTGTTGGCCGACACCAACGAGGAAGGCGCAAACCTCCTCGCCCTGCAGACCCGCCAGCAGCTCTCTTCCACCGCGCTGTCGCTCTCGGCCCAGGCCGATCAGGCGGTGCTGCGGCTGTTCGGCTGATCGAAACGCAAGCACTCGGTTGGAAACGGCGGGGCAAAACCCCGCCGTTTCTTTTTTGGCGCCGCATACGCGCATTTACATACATTTAACCGGTTGTTTACGCGCTATTAGGGTTACCCGATCATTATGCGACGAACTGTTCTGTCGAAGGGACACCAGTTTTTCGCATAAGGGGTCGCAGTCATGAGTGACATCGTGCTTTCCGCCGGCGTGCGGCAAAATCTTCTCGCGTTGCAGACGACTGCGGACTTGATGAGCCTGACGCAGAACCGTCTCGCGACCGGGAAAAAGGTCAATTCCGCGCTCGACAATCCGGGCAATTACTTCACCTCGCAGGCCCTGAGCAATCGCGCCGGCGACCTGAACGCCCTGCTCGACTCGATCGGCCAGGCCCAGCAGACGTTGCGGGCCGCCGACGAGGGCTTGACCTCGCTCACCAAGCTGGTCGAATCGGCCAAATCGATCGCCAAGCAGGCGCGACAGGCCTCGCAGCCCGGCTCGGCGGTCTATTCGGCCATCTCGCTGACCGGCAACCCGACCGACGAAACGCTGGCGACAACGGGCAACGGCGCGGCGATCACGGTCGCCAACGCCACGACCTACTCGTTCGACATCAACATCAACGGTGCGGGCGCCGAGACGGTCACCTATACGTCGGACGGCGACGCGACCTATGCTGAAATCCTGGCCGGCCTCCAGGCCTCGTTTGCCACCGCGCTCACCAATTCGGGCGTGACGGCGGCCGACGTCGAACTCGTCGCCAACGGCGCCAGCGACGGCATCCGGATCAACGCGCTGAATGCGGACATCGACTTCGTCATCTCGGCCAATAGCGGCGCGGGCCTGACCAACAACACCTACAACTCGATCAGCCTGCTCGACAATATCATCACGGCGGGCGGCGCGGCCGGCAATACGCTGACCGTTGCGGTGAATGGCGGCGCCAACAACGTGATCACCTTCGGCACCGGCACGGGCGAAATCTCCACGCTGGCCGAGCTCAACGCCGTCCTCAATACCATCTCCGGGCTGACCGCGACGGCAAACAACACAACGATCAACTTCAGCGTCGCTTCCGGCACCTCGCAGAACTCGATTTCGCTGGCGTCGTCTAGCGCAGGATTGACGACCGCGCTCGGGATCGGCGCCCTGCTCGGCACGACGCAGGGAACGGCGACGGTCGGCGCTCCGGACCCGACCCGCACCTCGCTGCAGGCGGACTTCAACAACGTGCTCGAGCAGATCGACGCGCTGGCCGGCGATGCCTCCTATAACGGCATCAATCTTCTGAACGGCGACGACCTCAAGGTCGTGTTCAACGAGAACGGCACGAGCTCGCTGACCATCGCGGGCGTGGTCTTCGACGCAGCCGGCCTTGGCCTCAACCCGGTCGCGGGCGCGGGCTTCCAGTCCGACGGGGACATCGACAACATCATCGCGCAGGTCGACGCGGCGCTGAAGACGCTGCGTACCCAGGCCTCCGCCTTCGGCGCCAACCTGACGACGGTCGAGACCCGGCAGAATTTCACCAAGGGCCTGATCCAGGTGCTCGAGACCGGCTCCGACAATCTCGTGCTGGCCGACACCAACGAGGAAGGCGCCAACCTGCTGGCCTTGCAGACCCGCCAGCAGCTCTCCACCACGGCGCTGTCGCTCTCGGCGCAGGCCGACCAGGCGGTGCTGCGGCTGTTCGGCTGATCGGCGCTTCCACTCCGAGCTGCAAAACGGCGGGGCAAAACCCCGCCGTTTTTTCGTTCACGCTTCGTTAACCGTAATCGCGAACGATGAAGCAGGAAGAAAGGGGCGAAGATGGCACTCAAGGTCGAACTCAAGCCGGGCGAGAAAATTCTGATCGGCGACTGCGTGCTGACCAACGGCGACCAGCGCGCCCGCTTCCTGCTCGAAGGCTCCGTCCCGATCCTGCGCGAGAAGGACATCATGACCAAGGACCGGGCCGACACGCCGGCCCGGCGGCTCTATCTCATCATCCAGCTGATGTATGTGTCGCACGATCCGCGCGAGCACCACGACATCTATTTTTCCCTGATCCGCGACATCACCCAGGCCGCGCCCAGCGCCTGGCCGCTGATCGAAAACATCAACAATCAAATCTTAACGGGCGATCTGTATAAGGCGTTGAAACACGCCAAGAAGCTGATCGAATACGAGCAGGAGCTTTTGCAGCATGCAACACGCGGCCAGGGCCTACGGAACGGTGGCGCAGCAGACCGCAAGTCCGCGTGAGCTGGAAGTGCAATTGCTGTTGCGCGCCGCATCCCGCCTGCAGGCCGTGCATGACGACTGGGAAGGCGGCCTCGACCAGCTCGATCACGCGCTTCTGTTCAATCGCAAGCTCTGGACGATCTTCCTGTCGTCCGTGACGCGCGTCGATAACCCGCTGCCGGTGGAGATCCGCCAGAACGTCGCCAATCTCGGCCTGTTCGTGATGAATCAGACCTTGACCATTATGGGGGAGCCCAGGCGCGAGCGGCTGCCGACGCTGATCAACATCAACCGCGAACTGGCCGCCGGCCTGCGCGCGAACGGCTGACGCAGCAGAGATTTTCGGAAGGGGACTTGAGGCCCGCGGCGCAAGCCGCGGGCCTTCGCGCTTGGCGGGGGAGGATCAGAGATAGTTCAGGATGCTGGTCTGGTACAGCATCGCGGTCGTCTGCAGCGAGGCCTGCAGCGTGGTCTGCAGCGCCAGGATGCGCGCGGCGACCTCCTCGTCCGATATGCCTTCGATGCTCTGCAGAAAGTCGCCCAGCGTCGCGGTCGTCTGCTGGTGACGGTCGGCGGCGGCCGCCATCGTGTTCTGCACGCCTGCGAGATCGGCCTGGATGTCCTCGATCTTCTGCATGCCCGCCGGACCGTCCAGCGCCGGCCGCAGCCGGTCGGTCAATGCCGCGCTGCGCGCCGCCGCGTCCGGATCGAGCGGCGAGAAGGTCATGGCCGCCAGCACCGCGATATTCTGAAGCTGCCAGCGGATGCCGTCCTCGTTGGCGCGGGTGCCGTAGGAGACGGAGATCGACTGGTCGACCTTGGCGGTCGCGGTCGCGCGCACGGGGACGCTGCCGGCATCGCCCGTATACCAGGCGACCGTGTTGGCCGGGGTTCCTGCGGTCAGCGCGGTCGCCGTGTCGAAGGGCGGTCCGTCCACGCGCAGCGGCGGATTGGCATCGTCGGTGTTGAAGAAATTGTCGGCAGCCGTCAGCGCGGAGGCGGCCGACAGCGAGGTGCGCGCGAGCGTGCCGAGGGCGCCCGTCAGCGCCGTCTGGAGATTGGCCGCGGTCGCCGTCTAATTCGCGCCGAGCGCGAATTCGCCCGGTCCCGGCGTTGCGGAGGCCGTGGCCGTGAGTGTCAGCGTCTCGGACGAGCCGTCCGGAAGCGTGAAGCTGAAGCGGACCGTCTCGCCGGCGGCGGGATTGACCGCGCCGAGATCGACCGAGGCCGCGGCCGGCGCACCCGCCGGGCCGGACAGGGTCGCTCCCGGAATGGTCGAGCTGATCCCGGCCAGCTTGAAGCCGAAGGGCGATACGGCGTCCTCGGCAACCTGCACGGCGGTCGCTGTCGGCGACGAGACGACGAGGCGTCCGAGCCCGCTCGCGCCGAGATCGGCCTGGTTGCGTTCGGCGATGATCTGCTTCAGGCCGGCTCGCGCGCCGTCGCCGTCGAGAATCTCCTCGATCGACGCAACCGCCGGCTGGTCGGATGCCAGCCCCGAGAAAATGTAGCGGTCCCCGGCCTGGGTGTTGAGCAGGCCGAGCGCCTCGCCAAGCGCATTCATGGCTGCGATCTGGGCCGTCGTGCGCCCGTCGTCCGAGGTCGAGCCGTTGATGACACCGCCGATCTCGCCGCTGATGTCGGAAAGCCGGGACAGCGACGACTGCGCCAGATCGAGACGGACATTCACCGTGGTGATCGTGTCGCCGTAATCACCGACCGCGGACAGGTGCGCGCGCAGGCCGACGCTCAGCCCGCGGTCGACGCCGAGGCCGGCATAGGTGTCGGCGCGCTTTCCGGTGCCGAGCTGCCGCTGCAGGTCGTCGAGCTGGGCGCGCATGGTCAGCAGAGACTGAATCATGCGCGACGAACCCGAACCGATTCCGCTGACGCTCATGGTGTCCTCACAGGATCTGCATCAGCATCTCGATCATCTCCCTGACGGTGGACATGACCCGCGCATTGGCGCCGTAAGCCGACTGAAGCTGAAGCAGATTGGCCATCTCCCGATCGATGTTGACGCCGGATTGCTCGTCGACGCGCGCCTTGAGGGCGGAGACGACGACTCCCTGGCCATCCGCAAGATGGGTGGCGTTGAGCGCGGCCTCGCCCTGCACGCTGATGACCTGGCGCAGATAGGATGACAGCGAGCCGCTGAAGGGTGCGGTCGTGCTGCCGACGCCCGACGACGGAGAGAAGGTGAAGGTAGCCGCCGTGATCCGGTCGAGGATGAAATTGGGCCGCGCCGGATCGCCGGTCGCGGTGCCCGCCTGGTACACGACCAGCTTCGAGGGGTCGGCGAGCAGCGCGGCGTTCACGGTGATGCGGCCCGCGAGCCCCGTGGCCTGCGCGCCGGCCGATGTGATCGCGCCGGTATAATAGCCGGCAGCATCCGTGAAGAACGGCAGTTCGTTGCCGCCGCTCAACAACGCGGTTTGCGTCTTGGTGACGCTCAGGGCGTCGATCGCGGAGTTGTTGGCGGCGCCGTCGTCGAGGAAGCGCAAGATCGTGCCGGAGGGGTTCGAGACCTGCACCTTGCCGTTGAAATGGCTGTTGATCTGGCTGGCGACCGACGCAAGTCCGCCGGAGAAATCGAGGCCGATCACCTCGTCCGAACTGTCGGCGGTCGCGGAATTCGGCAACGGCAGCGCCGACGGATCGTCGACCCGGATCAGCGTGACGCGATGCTGCTGGCCTGTGGTCGTGTCCGTATAGGTGAGATGGATCGGATTGCCGGCGAGCAAGCCGGCCGTGTCGATCTCGAAGCCCTCCTGCGCGCCGGATGTGACGGCCGTGCCGTTTTCGGTGCGGTCGGACAGCGCGCTCGTCATGGCTGCGGCAAATTGATCGAGCTGGGCCTGCGCCTCCGGCAGGACCTGATCCCGCATTTCGAGCAGGGCCGCGATCGTGCCGGACCTGACGGCCTTGTTGGCGATCAGATCATAGGCCGCTCCGTTGCTCGAAACGATGGAAAGCGTGCCGAGCGTGCTTTGCGCGGGATCGGCATTCCATTGCGACTGCGCCGTCACCGTGCCCTGCGTATTGAAGGACAGCCTGGCGGCCTCGCGCCCGACGAGCTGGACGCCGGAATTCGTGAAAATGTTGAGCTGACTGTGGTCGGTTTCGACCACCCGGATATCCATGAGCTCGGCAAGCTGGTCGATGTAGTAGTCGCGCTGATCGAGCAGGGCCGCCGTCGCCGCGTCGGCGGGCGAGGCCGTCGCGATCTTGCGGTTGATGTCGGCGATCTGCTCCATCGCGTAATTGGCCTGCCCGACGGCTTCCGACAATCCGAGCTCGCTGTCCGACCGCAGCGACTGGATCTCCGCGCTCATCGCGTTGAGCTGCTGGGTCAGCACGCGCGCGGCGTTGAGGGCCGCAGTCCGCGCGGAGGACGATTCGGGGCTGGTCGAAAGCGCCTGGAGCGAGGCGGTAAAGTCGCTGAATACCGTCTCAAGCGCGCTGTCGGAGCCGGGCTCGCCGAGAATCTGCTGAAGGCGCGCGTAGTAATCCGCCCGCAGATTCGCATAGGTGCCGCCCGAGAGTTCCGTGCGCAACTGGCGCTGGACATACTGGTCCAGTTCCCGCGCAATCTCGGACACGCGCACGCCGAGCGACGCGCCGCTGCCCGTTGTGGACACGGTGTTCAGCGTCTTGCGGACATAGCCCGGCGTTTCCGCATTCGCCACGTTCGCGGCGGTGAGCGCCAGGCCGGACTGGGTCACGCGCAATCCCGCCGTCGCCGTCGACAAAGCCTGGGAGAGGCTCATGGGGCGCTCCTAAACCTCACGAACGGCCCTCAACGCAGCATGTTGAGCAGGTCCTGCACCATGTCGTTGGCGGTGGTGACCACGCGCGTATTGGCGGAATAGGCCTGCTGGGTCACGATCAGCTTCGTGAACTCGTCGGCGATGTCGGTATTCGAGCCCTCGAGCGAAGATCCGATGATCTTGCCGCCGGTGCCGTAGATCGCCGCGCCCGACTGGTCGGTGACCTCGAAGGCGCCGCCATCCACGCGCTTCAGGAAGTTCGTGCCGTTGAAGGTCGCGAGCGTGATCTCGGCGAGATCGAGCGTGCGGCCGTTGGAATAGCTGCCGACGATGCGTCCCTTGTCGCTGACCGAAACCGATTGCAGCTCGCCTGCGGCATAGCCGTTCTGCTGCAGGAGGTTTACCTGCACGTTGCCGTTCGTGTCGGCGAATTGCGTGATGCCCCCCGATCCGTGCACGAGCTGGACGTTGCCGAGCAGCACGCCGTCGATGGTGAGATTGTTGAGCGTCACATTCGCGACCAGCGGGCTCATCTGGCCGTTGGAGCCGAAGGTGTAATTGACGCCGACATTGGTCCAGGCCGGCTGCGTGCCGGTCGCGAGCGAATTGCTCTGGTAGAACAGGTTCCAGGTGTCGGAGCCGCCGGTCTCCACGCTGTCCACCTTGGCCCAGCGCAACTGGATGTTCACCGGCGCGCCGGAGACGTCATAGGCCGTGATCGCGCCGCCGCCGACCGAGGTGTCGAGAAACGCGGAAATGTCGTTTGCAACCACGGTGCCGTTGGATGGCAGGGCCGTCAGCGTCTGGATGCCGAAATTCGCCGCCGTCGCCGTGCCGCCGATGGTGATCGTGTCGGTCATGCTCGAGGCGGTGATCGTGATGTTGCCGTTCGAGGAATTGATCGAGGCGACGCCCGCGGTGACGCCCGCAAGCTCGGTCGCAAGCTCGCCAAGCGTCGAGACCTGGCCCGGGCCCGTGCCGAAGGTGATCGTCGTCGGCGGGTTGGTGCCGATGGTGATGACCATTGTCTGGCCGGCTGCCACCGCGCTCTGCGTCAACAGGTTGGTGGGATTGGTGGTGCCGACCGCATGGCCGACCTCGTTCAGCAGGGCGAGCGTGCTGGCCGCGCCGATCGTGACGGGGGTATCGGCGTCGGCGCTCGTCAGCACCAGCCGGTTGCCGGCGCTGAGCGATGCGGTGACGTCGGTCGTGCCGGTCTGCAGATTGATCGCGGCAACGATCGCCGCGGCGTTGGAGCCCGGCGGAATCGCGATCGTCGTGCCGTTGATGACGATATTGCCGCCGACGGACGAAAGGGCGGAAATGTCGGTTGTGCCGGTCGCGACCGCGACCGCGTCCGGCGACAGCGTCGCGCCGCTGCCGGTGATCGTCGCCGGCAAAGGCGGTCCGGCGACAGGGTTGGCCGAGAAGTTCGCGGGATTGAGGATGTCGGACCCGAGCACGTCCGGATCGTAATTGGCCGTGAGCGGCGTGCGCGCGAGGTTCGCGCGATATTCGATCTGCGAGGTCAGTTGCGCGGGCAGGAAGTCGTTCTGGAATTGCAGCAATTGCGGCACGCTGCCGACCAGGTTGCCGGTCGTGGCGTCGACCGGAATGCCGAGCAGGAAGTAGCCCGCGCCGTTGACCAGATAGCCGTTCTTGTAGACCTGGAAATCGCCGCGACGGGTATAGCGGTCGACGCCGTCGAAGATCGGGTTGTTGTCCGTATAGCTCGACGGCTTTTGCACCACGAAGAAGCCGTCGCCGTTGATCGCCATGAAGGTCGCGGTCGAGGCTCCCTGAATGTCGCCCTGCACGGAGTTCGTCAGCCGCGACGTGGCATTGACGCTGCCGGCCAGCTGTTTGCTCGCCGATGCGTCCGGGATGAGATCCTGAAAGCTCGTGTCGACGCGCTTGAATGCCGTCGTTTGCGAATTGGCGATGTTGCCCGACACGTTTTCCAGCGCATAGGACTGCGCGCGCATGCCGGTCACAGCCGTGCTGAGAGCACCGAAGATACCCATATACCGTCCTCCAGAACCGCCCGGCGCGCAGACGCGCCGCTTGTCGGCTGAAGGCATCGCAATCGCTGTGCCACGCAATTAGCATCGTGCTATCAATGGCTTGACCGGAAAGCCAGGCTTCAGCGCCGGTCGCATTCTGCCGGGCGGCGGCAGAATTTGCCGGGTCGCGCGACGGCTCAGGACGGGGAGGACGGGCCGGGCACGAATTTCAGCGCGACGCCGTTCATGCAATAGCGCAATCCGGTCGGTTTCGGGCCGTCGTCGAAGACATGGCCGAGATGGCCGCCGCAGCGCCGGCAATGCACTTCCGTCCGCGTCATCAGGAAGGAGCGGTCGACCGACGTGCCGACCGCGTCCGGCAGCGGCCGATAGAAGCTCGGCCAGCCGGTCCCGCTTTCATATTTCGTCTCGGAGGAGAACAGCGGCAGGTCGCAGCCGGCACAGGCATAGATGCCGGCGCGCTTTTCGGCATTGAGCGCACTCGTGCCCGCGCGTTCGGTCCCATGCTGCCGCAGGACGTAATACTGAGCGGGCGTGAGCTGCGCCCGCCATTCGGCATCGGACTTCTCGATCTCGAATGTCTTCTTCGCGGCCGCAGCGGCGTCCTGCGGCCACAGCCAGCGAGCGCCCCCCAAGGCGCCGCCTGCGGCGATAACGGCAAGAACTTTCCGGCGGTCGGTCATGTGACGTCCTAGCTCGACTTCTTGCCCCACAATTGCTCCAGCCGCTGATCGCGCCCGCAATTCCAGCGGTAGAAAGAGTATTTCGACGGGTTCTTCTTGTAATAGTCCTGATGATAGTCCTCGGCCTTGTAGAACGCCGAAGCCGGGACGATTTCCGTCACGATCGGCTGCTTCAGCACGGCCTCGGCCTCCTTCTTGGTCGCCTCGGCGAGCTTTCGCTGCTCGTCGTTGTGATAGAAAATCGCGGTGCGATACTCGTTGCCGCTGTCGCAGAACTGGCGATCCTTCACGGTCGGATCGACGCTGCGCCAGAACACGTTCAGCAGCTTCTCGTAGCTGACCTTGGCCGGATCGAAGACGATCTCGACCGCCTCGGCGTGGCCGGTGCCGCCGCCGCCCACGTCGCGATAGGTCGGATTGGCCGTCCTGCCGCCCGTGTAGCCGGAGGTGGTGGAAATGACGCCGTCGACCTTGTCGAAGTCGGCCTCCACGCACCAGAAGCAGCCGCCGGCGAAGGTCGCGGTTTCGGTCCTGGCTGCCGGCGCCTGCGCGAGCGCGAGGCTCGCTCCGGCAGCGAGAAGACAGGCCGCAAAAGCCAGTGACCGCATGGACGAATCCTTCCGCTCGTTGCCGGCGCGACGCCGCGGCAACCGCACCTTATACGGCGTCGCGTGCTTTCGCGATCAATTGAAACTCACATCCGCGCGAACGGCGGAAAGCCCCGCTGCGGGGCTGTTCTGGCATCTTGCCTGAAAGAGCGTGAATTCCCCATCGCACCCTTGAACCGCGGAACCTCCGGGCGCGACCAAATCCCGCATTCGGCGGACCTCCGTCCGCGCCACCGATCGAAGCACGGGATCCGGAAGTGCCCTTACAGGCGCCCTCAGCCGAGCCGCAGGCATTGACTTTGCGGCTCTACAGTCCGAAGGAGCCCGCGCTTGCGCTCGGGCTTGCAG
>CAYOHG010000036.1:0-12386 GCA_964403685.1 uncultured Planctomycetales bacterium | reverse complement strand
GTCCAGCTTGTCGAGCGCTACGGGCCGGAAGCGACTGTCGTCACCGTACTGCCCGACTGCAACAAGAAATACCTCAGCACCGATCTGTGCCGCACCGAGCCGGCCGGATCGAATTTTCTGACCCCGCGGATCGAGCTGCTGCGCTTCCGCGCCATCCGGCCGGTCCTTCCGCTGCCCTGACCCATCCGCTAACCCGACTCATGCCGTCGGCGTCCGTCGACAAACCACGTCCAACCAGTTGCGGCTGCGCTTGCCCGCTTCGACGGCGGATCGTATACAACGGCACGTTTGAGTGAGGGAGGCTCAATGTCCAACGGTCTCGGTCGTGCCACCCGACTTCGCCTGACACGCTCCGGCGTCTGGCTGCTGCCACTCGGGCTGCTGGTCAGCACCGGTTGCGCGAGCTGGTCGTACCAGCAGATTCAGCTTGGCCAGGCCCCGTCGGAATACGATCACCGGCTGCCGTCGGACACATCGCGGCGCACACCCATCGGACTGTGCGACCTGCGCGCGGGTGGCGGCGGGGATGTCGAAGCCCTGCTCGTGTTGCTGGCGACGGATCGGCGCGTGTCGGCGAAGTTTCACGCCAAGCGCATCAGCCGCGACTACGGTGTCTGGGAACGTCGGCGTTACACGCTGATTGGCGTGATCGACCTGGCTCGCAGCGGATTGCCAGCGAGCGAGCCGACCGACGCGCTGCGGGCGATTCTGCTGGACATCGTCAGCGCCCGCACCGACCGACAGGCGCATGACGCTCACAGTTGGATTGCGGCGGGCATCCTGCGGCTGATCCAGGCACGCGCGCCGGACGCGGATCTCGGCATCGCGGCGGATACGCTCGCGGAGCTCGTCGCGCGTGTTCCAGCGGGAGGTTCGGGCTCCGCCTCCGTCAGTGAGGGCGTGCTGCACGTTTCGTACGAGCAGAGCGGGGAGTGACAATCTCCTACCCGCGTAGCGCGCCCAGCGCGGCCGCGTGAACATGTCCGTTGGTCGCGATCGCACTCCTCGACGTGTGCGTAACGGCTCCGTCCCAGTCGCTGAAACGTCCGCCGGCCTCCAGGATGCACGGCAGCAGCGCGGCGGAGTCCCAGATGCTCATCAGCGGGTCGATCGCCACCTCGGCCCGGCCGGTGGCGACGAGCGCGTAAGCGTACGCATCGCACCAGCCGCGGTCCTTGCGACAGGCGCTCAGCAAGCGCTGAAACGCAGCGCCCCGGCCGCTTTCGTGCATCCACTTCGCCCCGCCATACAGCAGCCGCGCCTGCGACAGATCCTTGACCGTTGAGACGTGCGCCGGCCGGCCGTTCCAGCGACAGCCCAGACCGCGGGCGGCGTAGATCGTCTCACGCAGCGCGGGCAGATGAATCACACCGACCTGCACTTCGCCCCGCCATTCGAAGCCGATCAGCACGGCGAACAGCGGCACGCCGCAGATGAAGCTGAACGTCCCGTCGATCGGGTCGAGTATCCAGCGGCCCGGCTCGGTTCCGGGCTGCTCGCCGAACTCCTCACCGAGGATGCCGTGCGTCGGAAACGCGCGCTCGATGCGCGCCCGCAGGCGTTCCTCCGCTCCGCGATCCGCGGCGGTCACGGGCGTCTGGTCGGCCTTGATCTCAACCAGCGGGTCGGCATTGAAGTAGCCGAGCGTAAACGCGCCGGCGAGCTGGGCGGACTCAACCGCGAAATCGAGCAGCGCTTGAAGCTGAGGCAGCGGCATACGCGGCTCCGGTTGTGTTGGGCGAGTTCCGCCGCCAATCGCCCCGCTGCCCGGCCGGGGCATTTTCCCGGCCTACGCTCCGCCGTGGGGCTCGAACGGCGGGTACAGCGTGCGCGGCGCGCCCAGTCGCGCCCGCAGATCGTCGCCGTAGGGAACGAACGCCGACCAGTCGTAGAGCAACATGCACAGCCCATGCTCAAAACCGTCGAAGGCGATCTGCGGCCGGCGGCCAAGCAGCTCCTGCAACAGCCAGCCGGGATAATCCGCCCCGGCCGCAATGCCCAGCGGAGCGCCGCCGCCGAAGCGCGGGTTGATTTCGATGAAGCGGATGCGGCCGTCGCGCGTGCGGATGCACTGGATCGTCACGAGGCCGCGCAGCGACGGGCCGAGCGCTTCGACAACGCGCCGCCCGGCCTGCATGATCGCGCGGTCCTTTTCGACGATGCCTTTGCTGACTTCGCCGGCGCGGACGGCGATTCGACGACGTGGCACGACGCAGTGGGGCTCGCCGGTCAACCCGACGTAGACATCCAGCGTGTATTCGTCTCCGTCGACGTATTCCTGCACGATCGGATCGGGGGCCTTCTGCAGGTGATAGTCGAGGTCGGATTCGTCCTCGATCTTGAAGACCGAGTGGCTGGAGCTGCCGTAGCGCGGTTTCAGGAAATAGGGAAAGCGATGCTCCGACAGCCCCAGCACCTGCTCGGCGCTGTAGGTCGTGGGCGTGTCGATGCCATGCGCTCGCAGAAACTCATAGGTGCGCATCTTGTCGCGGCAGACGGCGACGACCGACCGCTCGGCAATCAGCGGAATGCAGCCGGCGGCCTCGAAGTCGCCTCTTCGAGCGCTGATCGCCAGCAGATCGGTGTCGATCGTCGGAATGAGCGCATGGACGCCGTGGCGGCGGACCAGTTCCAGCAGCGTCGCCAGGTAGCCGTCATCGGAGATCGACGGCACAAGCACCGGCTCGTCCGCGCACGGCAACGCCGGGGCCGTCGCCGCGTTCTCCGTCGCCACAATTCGCAAGTCCACGTTCAGCCGAGCGGCCGCAGCCCGGAACGCCTGCAACAACTCCACCCGCCGCCCGACACAGGTGAACAGGACGCACAGTCGCTCGCGACCGGAACCGGTGGCGCTCATGGGATTCAACTATAGCGAAGCCCCGTTGCGAATGTCACGCAGCGGGCTTGACCGGTGACGGGAGTCGGCGCGCGCGGTGGGCTGCATTTGACACACCCGGGCGGGCGCGTAAGCTGGCGAACGACTGGGGGGCCGAATGGAACGCCCCCGAATAGACCCCGCGCGAACCCAGCGTTCGGCGGCGGTCCGGCGCGAGCCCCGGCGATCGCCCGATCAGCCGTTCGCGCGACGCCCAAAGGAGGTGGTGGCGTGTGCAGTCCGTGTTCACCCCGCGCACGGGTGGGTTCTCAATCGATGCCGGCCGCCGCGCTGGCCGGCCTGCTGCTGACTGCGCTGAGCTCCATCGCGGCGGTTTCGCAGACTCAGGATGAGCCGGCGATCATCCGCCGACTGGAGCCCGTCGGCTCCCAACCGACCCCGCCGGCCAGCGCGCCGGTCATCGTCACCGAATTGCCACCGGCGCACTCGTCCGGCAGCTCCACGCCGGCCGCCCCGGCAACGGGCACACCGTACTGGCTGCGCGTCATCGGCGACAACGTGAACATCCGTTCCGCCGCGGACCAGAACAGCATCGCCGTGATTCAGGCGCAGCGCGGGCAGACCCTTCAGGCGGTCGGCGAGACGGGTGGCTGGCAGCGGATTGTGCCGCCGGCCGGGACGTTTTCGCTCGTCTCGGCGGAGTTCGTCGCGCGCGACGGCGGCACCGGGGTTGTGCGCGTCACGGAGGGCACCTTGCGGGCGCGCGTCGGCTCGACGCTGGTCGAGGTCGACCCGCTCGTCAGCCCGCCGCACGCCTGGCTGGACGACGGCACCACCGTCCAGATCATTGGCGAACAAGGGACGTGGTACCGGATCGTGCCGCCCGAGGGCGTGTTCTTCTACATCTCCAACGAATTTGTCGAGCGCGTTGCGCCGGAGGAAGCGGCGCAGTTGAGCGCGGCCGCCGGCACGCGCTCCGCGATCGGCGAGTCGCCGGCTCGACCCGGCGCAGTCAGCGGGGAATCGGCGGCGGCGTCCCGCGAAGCCTCGGGCAGCGCGCCACTTTCCACCGGTTTGCCGCCAATGTCCGCCGGGGACGATCGGGAGGCGTCGACCGCGCCGATCGCCGCGTCGACGACCCCGCCGGCCGCCGAGGAGCCGGCGTTGCCGCATTTGCCAAATACGCTCTGGGGCAACCGCTTGCGTCAAACACTGATTGCGGTCCATGCCGAGGGCGATCGCAACGTGCTGGAGCAGAACTGGGAGCCGCTGATTCCGCCGCTTCAGTCCATCGCGACACAAACATCCGAGCCGACGGTCGCCGAGGAGGCTCGGCTCACGCTTGAGCGTCTCGAGGAGCTGCGCCGCACGCAGTCGGAAATGCGTCGCGCCCGGGGGCTGAGCGATCCATTCACCGGTACGCCGTCGAAAATGAAGCTGTTTGAATTCGACGCGGTCGGCGTGCTGCGACCCAGCATTCGCGTGCCGGCCAGCGAATCGGGTCTGCGCTACGAGCTTCAGGACCCGTTCTCTCGCAAGGCGCTGGCGATCGTCGAATTTCCGCCCAATCTCGGCCTGAGCGTGCCCCGACTGGTCGGCAAGTATGTGGGCGTGCGCGGGCGGAAAGTGTCGATCAGCAACCCCACCGCCACGATCATCCTGGTGGAGAATTACACCGTGCTGGCCGCGGATCAGCCGTCGGCGCCCACTCGCGAGACTCCTTGACGCGGCGTAGAATGCCGCTGGCGGTCCCGCGAGTGGAGGTCTGAGCGGTCAGACGCGGGCCGCGTCGGCTGACCTGCAAACATTCGTACGAGGAAGAACCGATGGTTCGCTTCTGGCTCGCCGCGCGGCTGAACCGTTTCATGATTCCCGGGGGAGCGCTGCTGGTGCTCGGCGGTTGCGGACTCAGCGACCAGCAGCTCACCGGCATCCTGGAATCGCTCGTCAGCACCGGGCTTAACACGTTGATTACTCAGGGCTTGACCGCGCTGGTTGAGAGCCTGGCCGGCGGCAGCAGCGGCGGAATCTCGTTCTAGTCCGCACCCGGCGCCGCAACCATTTGCAGATTGAGCCGCCAGGAGCTCCGCGCCGGTTGCGCTGCGGGTTCGTGCGTTGAGTCAGCCCGACCGCAAGGCTCGCCGGGCGCTGCGGCTCAGTACTGCCCCACGCCCGGATCGACGTCCCGGGCCCATGCCTGTATTCCGCCGCGCATACTGCGCACGTTCGCGTATCCCAGGTGCTTGAGATACGCCGCCGTGTTGTAGCTGCGTGCACCCTTGTGGCAGAACACGACGATCTCGGCGTTGCGATCCAGCTCGCCGACGCGCTGCTGCAACTGGCTCATGGGAATGTGCAGCGCGCCGGCGATTTGCGCCGCCAGCAGCTCGGCGGGCTCGCGGCAGTCCAGCAGCACGAGCCGGCTGTCAGGTTGATCCAGTCGCTGGCGCACATCGGCTGGTTCGATCTCGTCTATTCGCATGGCGCCCCCAATGATCCGGATTGGGCTACTGCGTTCCAGCCGCCAGGTGAATCCGGAACGAATCCAGCACTTTGCGGAATCGCGCGGTGCGGCTGGCGGGAGTGAAACCGAAGCGCGTGGCGTCGCGCGGGGCCTGGACCCGAGCCATGCGTTTCCAGCCGTGATTCATGCCCAGCACGAACAGCGCCGTGGTCAGCGAGCGCGTCCGCAACAGCGTCCGCAAGGCCCGCTTGGTTACCCAACTTGAGCGGGCCGCCGCGTAGCGCAGCTCGTAAATCGCCTCATCCAGTTCGCGGGCGGTCATGTTTTTCGGCTGGTAGACCGTCTCGGTGAACGTGTAGCGCTCCCAATCGTCGGGATAGCTGGTCGCCAGCAGCCGCCCCTCCTCGCGGTAGCGATCAAACATCTTCGTACCGGGCAGCGGCGTCAGGTTGGTGACCTGAATGATGTCCACGCCGAGCTTGACGGCCTGTAACGCCGTATCTGCAACCGTCTCGGGCGTATCGTGATCGGAGCCGATGATGAAACCGCCGAAGACGGCGATGCCGGCCCGGTGAAATCCGTTGACCAGTTGCTGGTAGCGGTCGGCGTTCTTGCGGTTGATGCCCTTGTGATACTCGCGGAGCGTCTCCGGGTTGAAGGTCTCGAAGCCGATGAGCATGCCGCGGCAGCCGGCTCGATACGCCAGCGCCAGCCCTTCGGCGTCGTCCCCCATGTTGATCGTCGTCTGGCTGAACCACAGCCGCCGCTTGCCGTGACGAATCAGCGCCCGCAGCAGTTCCTTGGCCCACTCGGCGTGCTTTTCGCCGACGCCGAAAAAGTTGTCGTCGACGGCGAAGGCGAACTCGTTGGGCATTTCGTTCCATTCGCGGACGATCGCCTCGATGCTGCGCCGCCGGATCGGCGCACCGTTGAATTTCGTGACGGAGCAATACTCGCAGCCGACCGGACAGCCGCGCGAGGTCTGAATCGCGGCGACGTCATAGCGCCCATTGACCGGGTGCAGCGCCTGGGCAGCGCGGCCGAAGCCGGTTTTTTCCAGGTCGGGCAGGCTGCCGCGATAAACCGGCCGAAGCCGGCTGGCCGACACGTCGGCCAGAATCCGCGGCCAGATTTCGTCGCACTCGCCGATGGCGACCGCGTCGAAATGCCGCCCGGCCTCGTCGGGACAGGCCGAGGCGTGCGGGCCGCCCATAATCGTCGGAATTCCCCGGCGGCGGCACTGCGCCGCAATCTCGTAGGCGCGCGTCGCACCGCTGGTATAGGCCGTGATGCCGACCAGGTCGTAACGCTGCGGAGTCAAGGCCGTGTCGGTGTACTGCGTCCCGAAAATCTCGTCGACGATGTCCACCTGGTGCTCAGCCGGGGTCAATTCCGCCAGCACGCGCAGACCAAGCTGCGGGATGAACTTGCCAACGGTGTGGTAGCCCTGGTTGCGGCGTGAAATCGGGTTGACGAGCGCAATGCGCACCAGTTGGCTCCTGCGGCTGAAACGCGGGCGGAACTCGCTGCGGTCGGCTAATCCACCGGTCGCGCAGCAGCGTTGGATACGAGTGACGGGCCCGCGCCGAGCGGGATTGTAACAGCAAGTCCGCATGAAACCAGCGGCCAGGTTCCCGCGACGCGCCGAGCCGGAAGGCGCGCCGCCGTTGGTCCGTCTACAATCCGCGTCCGTCGTTCGAGCCGATGGCCTCAATCCGGGTCGATCCAGGAGTCTTGCATGCGAACGCCAGCGTTGTCCTTGGTCGTGTCCGTGCTCACCGCCGGACCGGTGATCGCGGAGGACTGGCCGAACTTCCGCGGGCCGCGCTACGACGGCATCAGTGCCGAAGCCGGGTTCGAATCCACCTGGAAGGAGCCGATTCCGCTGGTCTGGGAGCGCAACATCGGCTCGGGATTCAGTTCGTTCGCCGTGGTCGCGGGCCGCGTCTACACCTGCGGCACGCAGGCCGATCAGCAGGTGGCCTTCTGCCTCAGCGCCAGCGACGGCGCCATTCTCTGGCAGATTCCGTTCGAGAAAGCCTATCACGAAGCGCAGGGCGGCGACGGCACGCGCTCCACCCCGACGGTTCACGACGGGCGCGTCTACGTGCTCGGAGCCCGCGGCAAGCTGGTGTGCTTCAATGCGGCGGACGGAGCGGAAATCTGGTCGCAGCAGTTCAATGCCATGCCGACCTGGGGCTACAGCGGCTCAGTGCTGATCGACCAGGATCAGGCCGTCGTCTCGCCCGGCGGAGACGACGGAGCCCTGGCCGCTTTCGACCGCAAGACCGGCAAGCCGCTGTGGAAGACCGGCGGCGGCGGAGTCGGCTACGCCACGCCGTATCCGTTCGAATTCAACGGCACGCGCTACATCGCCGGGTTCCTTGGCAACAGCGCCCTGCTGGTCCGTGCCGGGACGGGCGAAGCCGCCTGGGAAATGCCCTGGCAGACGGATTACGACGTGAACGCATCAACCCCGATCTTCCACAACGGGATGTTGCTGCTCTCGTCGGGATACACCAGCGCCGCCAAGCTGCTCAAGCTGAAGAGCGCGGGCAGCGCCTTGCAGCACGAAGTCGTCTGGGAAGATCCCGTCCTGCGAAACAAGTTCCAGACTCCCGTGCTTTACGAGGGCGCGCTGTACAGCGGCGACCAGGAATCGCTCAAGTGTATTGATTTCATGACCGGCAAGGTCTACTGGCGGCACCGCCGAGTATCGGAAGTTGTCCCCGGCGGCGGATCGAGCAACTTCCAGCATTCGACGGTGCTGATTGCCGACGGGAAGCTGTTCGTGCTCACGCAGGACGGGTCGCTGCTGATCGGACCGGCGAGCACGACAGGCTACAAACCGACGACCGCCGCGAAGATCCTCGATGGCCGCTGCTGGACCGTACCGGTCCTGTGGGAGGGTAAACTCTACGCGCGCGATCTGGAGCGCGTCGTGTGCTTCAGTCTCAAGCGGTAAGCAGGGAGCGGATAGAGGTGCGCTTCGGTCTCGCACGCCGGCGCGCGGGCGGGCCCGATGCACGAATATTCCCGACCGGCCGTCGAATACTCGCCGGGAAACATCGGTACCTGAAAGGAGGCTGTGGATGGATGCGATTCTTCAGAGTGTAAGCGCCATGCCCTGGTACGGCTGGGTGGCGATCGTTGCGATCCTGGGCGGCGTGCTGGTGAAGCTGGCCGGTAAGGGCCGGCCGCGTGACTGAATCGCCCGGTGCAAACGTCTACTGCCCGCTGGCCGCCTGCTGACAAAGGAACAGCACCGCCATCCGCACTGCCAGGCCATTGGTTACCTGCCGCAGGATACTGGAGTGCGGGCCGTCGGCGACGTCGGCGGCCAGCTCGATGCCGCGATTGACCGGGCCGGGATGCATGATGAGGACGTCGGGCTTGCAGCGCGCCAGCCGCTCGCGATTCATGCCGAAAAGCTGCACGTATTCGCGCGTCGAGGGGAACACGCTGCTGGTGATGCGCTCGCGCTGAATCCGCAGCATGTTGACCACGTCCATCTCGGGCAACACCGCATCGAAGTCGTGCGTCACGCGCGCCCCGAGCTTCTCGAAGGCCTTCGAAACCAGCGTCGGGGGGCCCACCAGCGTCACCTTCGCGCCCAGCGCCAGCAGCCCGATCAGGTCAGAGCGGGCCACCCGCGAGTGGGCGATGTCGCCGACGATCGCGACGTTCAGCCCCTCGATCCGCCCCTTGCGCTCGCGGATGCTGAACAGGTCGAGCAGCGCCTGAGTGGGATGCTCGTGCTGGCCGTCGCCGGCGTTGACGATGCAGCAGCCCAGCGCCCGGGCCAGGTCGTGCGGAGCGCCGGCCGACGGGTGCCGCAGCACCATGATGTCCACGCCCATCGCCTCGATGTTCTTGGCGGTGTCGACCAGCGATTCGCCTTTCTGCGTGCTCGACATCTTCTCGGCGAAGTCGATCACGTCGGCGCTGAGCCGCTGGGCCGCCAGCTCGAAGCTCATCCGCGTGCGGGTGCTCTCCTCGAAGAACATCGTCACCACGACGCGGCCGCGCAGCGCCGGCACCTTCTTGATGCTGCGCGTGCTGACTTCCTTGAAGCCCTCCGCCGTGTCCAGCACGTACAGGATTTCCTCGCGGGTCAGGCCCTCCAGTTGAAGCAGGTGCCTGTGCTTCCACAGCAGCGGCTCGGCGGCGGCGACGACGGCGTTCATCGGCGGGTTTCTCCTGCGCGGCTCACACTAACTCTACTTCGTCGACGCCGTCGATCTCGGCGACCTTGACCTTGACGATGTTCTGCGCGGTGGTCTTGACGGAAAGCCCGACAAAATCGCCATGAATCGGCAGCTCGCGCCAGCCGCGGTCGACCAGCACCGCCAGCTTGATCGCCCGCGGCCGGCCCAGATCGATCAGGGCATCAAGCGCTGCGCGGACCGAGCGGCCGGTATACAGCACGTCGTCCACCAGCACGACCCACTTGTCGGTCAGGTCGAAGTCGATCTCCGTGCCGCGAAGCTGTGCCTGCGGCCCGATCGTGCTCAAATCGTCACGATAGAGCGTGATGTCGAGCACGCCGTAGTGCTTTGGCGGGCGGCCCGCATTACTCAACAGGGTGCACAAGGTGCGCCCCAGCACTTCGCCGCGCCGCCGAATGCCGACCACTGCGATTTCCGCGTCGCGCGGGGCGGCCGCGGCGATCTCACCAGCGAGCCGCTCAAGCGACTCGTTCATCTGTTGCGTTGTCATGAGCTTGGACATGCGGCGCAGGATACTGCCGCTTTCGTCGCCCGCAAGCCGCACGACCGGAAGCCCCATCCGCCTCAACTGCGTGACATCTCACGCAGCAGTTTCAGGTAGCTCAGGTAGCGCCGCAGGCTGATCTCGCCCGCCTCGACCGCCGCGACGATGGCGCAGCCCGGCTCGTCACCGACATGATGACAGTCCTTGAACTTGCACCCTGCAACGCGCGGAATGAACTCCACGAAGCAGGCTTCCAGCTCGCCCGGAGCGACCGACCACAGACCGAACTGGCGAATCCCCGGCGTGTCCACGACGTAGCCGCCGCGGTCCAGCCGCAGCAGCCGCGCCAGGGTCGTGGTGTGCCGGCCTTTCTCGTTATCCGCACTGACTTCCTGGACTTCGAGCCGCAAGCCGGGCTGAAGCGCGTTGATCAGCGAGCTTTTCCCGACGCCGCTCTGGCCAGCGATGATGGTCGAGTGTCCGCAAAGCTCGCGGCCGAGTTCGTCGAGTCCTGCGCCGCTGGCGGCACTGGTCAACAGAACCGTATAGCCGAGTTCGCGGTATTCCTCGATCAACTCATCCAGCGTCAGCGCCGGGCCGGAATACTGCTCCTCCTCGGTATCGAGCTCGAACTCAGCGTCGGACAGCTCCGCGTCACCCACCGGTTGGCCGTCTGGAGCCGCGCGGTGCGATGCCTCGTCCAATTCTGGCGGGTCGTCGGGACGATCCGTCAGCGATTGGCCCGTCTCCTCCAGCGGATCGCGCAGGTCGTACTTGTTGAATGCGATCAGCGCCCGTAGTTCGCCGCGGACTGCGGCGACCAGGTAACGGTCGATCAGGTGCGGCTTGGGACGCGGACGGGCCACGCTCGAGACGATCAGGATCTGGTCGGCGTTGGCGACCATCGCGTGCTCGCGCCCGCGCGGATCGCGGCGCGAGAGAAGGCTCCGGCGCGGCGCGACGCCCTCGATCACCCCGGCCGCCAGCCCGTCATGGTGCTGCGACTGGTCGGAAAACCAGACCTGGTCGCCCACGGCCACGGGCGAGCGCTGCGCAATCAGGCGCGTGCGCAGGACCCGGCGAACCGTGCAATCCCAGTCCCGCCCGGATTCCTCGTTCACCCGGCAGACCAGTCCGTGCACCATCGTGACTACGCCGCGGCGCCAGAGCGCCTCCTCGACCAGCGGGGCCTCGTGTTCATCCACCAGAATGGTGCGCTTGCGCGAAAGCTCACCCTTGGCGCGGACGGCCTCGGCGGCCAGCGAGTCCACCACCTGCTGCTCGTCGCAGCGGAACTGGCGGGTCAGATCGCCGGCCCGCCGCCGGGGCTGGCGGTTCTGGCGAAAATCGACCCGCACTTTTCGACGCTTCTTGCCGGCGGCCATGGCACCCATTGTATGCGGACCGAGCCGCCGCCATGCGCCCAGCGCGGGGCCGGGCGCAATCGGCTCGGCGGCGTTGCCAAACGGCGCGGCGTGCCTCAGAATCACGTTTCTTTCGACAAGGGAAGGAACGGATGAGCAACCTCGCACAACGCATCGCGTCCAAGGCGCATTCCACCGGCTTCGACGCCCTCAGCCCGCAGGTCGTTCACGAGGTCAAGCGACGCACGCTTGACTCGATCGGGACCGCCCTGGGCGCCTGGCACAGCCGGCCGGCCAAGGTCACGCGCGAGACCGCCAAGGCCGTCAGTCTGCCCAACGGCGCCAGCCTGCTGGGTTCGAAACACCGCACGACGCCCGATCTGGCGGCGTTCTCCAACGGCGCACTGGTGCGCTACCTCGACTTCAATGACACGTATCTGAGCCTCGAGCCGGCCCACCCCAGCGACAACATCCCGGCGGCCTGGGCCGTCGGCCAGGTAACGGGCGCCGCCGGCAAGGACGTCATCACGGCCATCGCGCTGGGTTACGAATTGCAATGCCGCCTTTGCGATGCGGCCTCGTTGCGCAAGCACGGCTGGGATCACGTGGTGTACGGCGCGCTGTCCAGCGCGCTGCTGGCCAGCAAGCTCTACAAGCTGAATGCCGAGCAGACGGTGCACGCGCTCGGGCTGGCCGGCGTGTGCAACTTCGCCACACGGCAGACGCGCACCGGGCAGATCTCGGATTGGAAAGCGTGTGCGTTTTCCAACGCCGCCCGCAACGGCATCTTCGCCGCCAACCTGGCGCGCCAGGGCATGACCGGGCCGCATGAGATTTTCGAAGGGCCCAAGGGGCTGTTCAGGATGGTCACCGGGCCGTTCGAGCTGGCCTGGGCCGCCGGCGCCGATGACTGGATGATCCGCAAGACGTACATAAAATTCTGGCCGGCGGAGTATCACTCGCAGTCGGCGATCGACGCGGCGTTGCAACTTCGCCCGCAGGTCGGGGG
>CAYOHG010000035.1:0-12936 GCA_964403685.1 uncultured Planctomycetales bacterium | reverse complement strand
CGGGTGGGGGCTGCCGGCCGCCGCGCCCACACTCGCGCCGATTATGGCTTCTCCTTTTCCTTGGCATGATCGTGGTCCTTGTGGTCGCCGTGGGCCTTGCACTCGCCGTGGCCGACGCAGCGCAAGTTCGTGCCCTCGCGGACCCAGAGGTGGGCGTCGTCATCCTCGCTGGTGACGAAGTACTGCGTCTCGCTCTTGACCGGCTGCGCCGCATGCTGCGCCATAAGCGTGCCGACGAAGCCGGTCGTCGCGACACCGAGAATGAGCCCGATCAGAATGCCCTTGCGATTCGAGGTGTTCATGTGCTCTCCTTTCGCAATCACCACTTCCTGTACCGTCAGCCCGCCGCACGCGCGGCATGGCACGGCACGGCGCGATCAATCCATCATGGTTTTGGCGGAGGCGCCGGCGCGCTTCCGCTCGGCGTAACCGGCCCCGACCGGCCGCCCGCGGTAGCCGGAATGACTTCCAGCGGCCCGGACTCAGGCGCTTCCCATTCCTGTTCAACCGGCTGCGGCCGACCAGCCCGGTCCCATCCGGTGAAGATGCGATAGAGCGCCGGCAGCACGACGAGCGTCAGCAGCGTGCTCGTGATCAGACCACCGATGACGACCGTGGCCAAGGGGCGCTGCACTTCCGCGCCGGTGCCGGTCGCGATGGCCATCGGCACGAAACCCAGCGAGGCGACCAGCGCCGTCATCAGTACGGGACGTAAGCGCGTCAGGCTGCCCTGAAGAATCGCCTCGTCGCGCGGCATTCCCTCGCGGCGAAGCTGGTTGATGAAACTGACCATCACCAGGCCGTTCAGGACCGCCACGCCAGAAAGCGCGATGAAGCCGACGGCCGCGGAAATGGAAAACGGCATGTCGCGTAGCCACAGCGACAGGATTCCGCCGGTCAGACCGAGCGGTACGGCGCTGAACACGAGCAGCGAGTACTTCACGCTCTTGAACGTGCTGAAGAGCAAAACGAAAATTAAGAGGAAGCATACTGGCACGACGATCGTGAGCCGCTGGTTGGCGGCGACAAGATTCTCGTACTGTCCGCCCCACACCAGCCAGCCGCCTGGCGGCAACGCGACAGCCTTCATTTTCTCTTGTGCTTCGCCGACGAACGAACCCAAATCGCGGCCGCGCACGTTGCACTGCACGACGATGCGGCGCTTGCCATTCTCGCGGCTGATCTGATTCGCACCTTCGGCGACTTCAATCTGCGCGATCTGGCCGAGCGGGACGAATCCGACTTCATGTTTGGGCAACAACTCTCCATGCGAGCCACCGAATGCGGCCAGACGCACGGGGCTCGTTACTTCCTCGCCGTGAGGCAATGGAATGGGCAGAGTCTCGAGCGTCTCCGGCCGGCCGCGTAGCGCATCCGGCAGGCGCACGACCAGATCGAAGCGCCGGTCGCCTTCGAACACCAGCCCGGCTTCTCTGCCGCCCATTGCAGCAGCGACCAGGTCCTGCACGTCGGCGACGTTCAGTCCGTAACGTGCGATCGCGGCGCGATCGATGTCGATCGTCATGACGGGCAAGCCTGTAGTCTGCTCGGTCTTCGCGTCGGCTGCGCCGGGAATGCTCTGAAGCACGCCGAGCACCTGCTGCGCCGTCTTCTGCATCTTGGCGAAGTCATCGCCGTAGACCTTGACCGCCACGTCGCCGCGAACGCCGGCGATCAGCTCGTTGAAACGCATTTGGATCGGCTGCGTGAACTCGTAGTTGTTACCGGGCAGCGCCTTGACCGTCAGCTCGATCAGCTTGATGAGCTTGCCCTTGTGGCCTTCCACCTTCAATTCGCCGTGCTCGTGGCCGCCGTGACCGTGCTCGTCTTCCGCGTGGGCGCCTCCGAGCTTTTCCATTGCTTCGGTTTTTTCCGCGATCAGGCGGTCCAACTCCGTTTCGCTGCGCCACGCCTCGCGCGGCTTAAGGATGATGAATGTGTCCGAGACGTTGGGTGGCATCGGGTCGGTCGCCATCTCGGCCGTGCCGGTCTTTGAGTAGATGAACGCCACTTCGGGCAGGGCTGCCACGATCCGTTCCACATCGACCTGCATCACGCCCGCCTGGGTGAGCGCCGTACTCGGAATCCGCATCGCGTGCATCGCGATGTCCTTCTCATCCAGCGTCGGCACGAACTCCTGGCCCAGGCGCGTGAAAACCAGTAGAGAACCGGCGAACGCCGCAACCGCCAGTGCGGCGACGAGCCAGCGAAGCCGCAGCGCCCAACCCACGGTTGGTTCGTAGAGTGCCTTGGCCCAGCGAATGGCGAAGACTTCTTTCTCCTTCACCTTGCCGCGAATCAGGATCGCAACCAGCGCGGGCACGAATGTGAGCGAGAGAATGAACGCGCCGACGAGGGCGAAAATGACGGTGATCGCCATTGGGTGAAACATCTTCCCTTCGACGCCCGTCAGCGCCAGGATGGGCACATAGACGGTGATGATGATGGCCTGGCCATACACCGACGGCTGGATCATCTCCTTGGCCGCGATCATCACCTCGTGCAGCCGCTCCTGGAGTGATAGCACGCGCCCGACCTCGTGCTGTTTGTGGGCCAAGCGCCGCAGGCAGTTCTCGACGATGATCACCGCGCCGTCGACGATCAGGCCGAAGTCGATGGCGCCGAGCGACATGAGGTTGCCGCTCACCTTGCTCTGCACCATGCCCGTTGCGGTCATGAGCATCGAAAGCGGAATGGCCGAGGCGCAGATCAGCGCTGCGCGGATGTTGCCGAGCAGCAGAAGGAGCACCGCAATCACCAGGACCGCGCCCTCGAGCAGGTTCTTCTGTACGGTCTGGATCGTCGCATCCACCAGCTTCGTGCGATTCAGCACGGTCTTGGCGCGCACGCCGGGCGGCAGCGTGCGCTGGAGTTCCCCCATCTTCTCGTCCACGGCAGCGGCGACGGTGCGACTGTTCGCGCCGAGCAGCATGATGGCCGTGGCGACGACGACCTCCTCGCCATTTTCGCTCGCCGAACCGGTACGCAGCTCACGGCCGACACCCACGCCGTCGGGAGCGACGACGTCGCGCACGTAGATCGGCACGCCGTTGCGTGTTCCGACCACGATGGATTCGATCTGCTCGACGCGCTCGATGCGGCCCGTGGCGCGGACGACGTAGGCCTCGCCCTTGTGCTCAATGTAGCCCGCGCCGGTGCTGACGTTGTTCCGCTCCAGAGCTTCGATCACGTCGTGAAACGTAAGGCCGTAACTGACGAGCTTCATCGGGTCGGGCTGGACGTGATACTGCTTCACGTAGCCGCCGATGGCTTCGACGCCGGCCACGTCCCGGACGCCCTTGAGTTGCGGGCGAATGATCCAGTCCTGCACCTCGCGCAGGTACGCGGCCTGCTCCAAGTCCGTCGTCAGCCTCTGTCCCTCAGGCGAGAGATAGGAACCATCACTCTGCCAGCCGGCTTTCCCGTCCGTGATCGTCGCTCCCTTGCCGTGCGGGTGCTCGTACTCGACGGTGTACATGTAGATTTCGCCCAGGCCGGTCGCGATCGGACCCATCACCGGCTCCGCGCCGGGCGGCAAACTCTCTTTGGCCTCGCCGAGACGCTCGGAGACCTGCTGGCGGGCAAAGTAAATGTTCACCTCATCCTCGAAGACGGCAGTCGTCTGCGAGAAGCCGTTGCGCGACAACGAGCGGGTGGACAGCAACCCAGGGATTCCGGCGAGCGCCGTCTCGATCGGGAACGTCACCTGCTTTTCGATCTCGATCGGCGACAGCGACGGGTACATGACGTTGATCTGCACCTGGTTGTTCGTGATGTCGGGCACGGCGTCGATCGGCAATCGCTGGAACGAATACACGCCGACGCCGGCGACAATCGCCGTGAACAGGACGATCACCCAGCGATTGCGGATCGAGAAATGCAGGACGGCTTCAAGCATGGAACCTACTCCCGATTGGATCGCGTAGCAGACGAAGCGCGTTACCAACCACGAGCAGCGACACGCCCATGTCCGCGGCGATCGCAGCCCAGAGCGAGGCGTATCCGAACAAGGTGAGCACGACGAAGGCAGCTTTGATCGCCAGCGACGCGACGATGTTTTGTCGCACGATGCGCAGCGCCCGCCGAGAATGACGGATCAGCCAGGGCACGCGCGAAAGGTCATCGCTCATCAAGGCGATGTCCGCCGTTTCGATCGCGGCGTCCGTGCCGATCGCGCCCATCGCAATGCCGACTGTCGCGCGGGCCAGCGCCGGCGCATCGTTGACGCCATCGCCGATCATGCCGACCGTGCCATAGCGCTGTACCAGCGCCTCAACGGCCGTGACCTTGTCTTCCGGCCGCAGCTCCGCCTGGAATTCGTCGATTCCACTGGCCTGCGCGATCGCCTTCGCGGTGGGGGTATTGTCGCCCGTGAGCATGATGACGTGCTCAATGCCCGTGGCGCGGAGCGCCTGAACCACGGCCCAGGCGTCAGGGCGGAGCTGATCTGCAAGCGCGATGAGTCCGCAGACATGGCCATCCTCGCCCACAACCACCACGCTGCTGCCCGATCCCGCCATCTGCTCCAGCTTGTCGTGCAGCTCGGGCGTCTCCTCGCCGCGTTCTTCCAGGTAGCGATGCGAACCGATCCAGACGGAGCGACCATTGAGCAGCGCTGTCGCGCCCTTGCCCTTGAGCGCCTGGTAGCCCTGTACCGGCAGCGGACGAATCCCGCGCGCTTCCGCGTGCGCGACGATGGCGTGGGCAAGAGGATGCTCCGATCGCAGCTCGATGGCGGCGGCGATCTCGAGCAGTTCCGATTCCGTGTGCCCGGACAACGGCACGGCTTCCCGCACGGCGGGCCGTCCCTGCGTCAGTGTGCCGGTCTTATCGAGCGCGATGGCCCGCAGCCGAGCGGGTAGTTCGACGAACTCACCGCCCTTGATCAGCACGCCGTGACGGGCAGCGCTAGCCAGCGCTGCGACGATGCTCACAGGCGTCGAAATAACCAGCGCGCACGGGCAGGCGATGACGAGCAGCACCAGCGCCTGGTAGAACCAACCGCCCCAATTGCCCGCAACAAGCGGCACGAGCGCGCCGACAATGACGGCCAGAGCCAGCACGGCCGGCGTGTAGTAGCGGGCGAACGTCTCGACCCAGCGCTCGGCCGGTGAGCGGCGACTCTGCGCTTCGCGTACCAGTTTGATGATCTGCGAAACCGTGCTTTCAGACGCCGGCTTGACCGCCTCAACCTCGATCGCGCCATCCTGGTTCAGTGAGCCCGCGAAGACCTCGTCACCCGTTTGCTTGGAAACCGGCAGCGATTCGCCGGTGATCGGCGACTGGTTGACCGTCGAACGCCCCGCGACGACGCGACCATCCAACGGAATCTTGTCGCCGGGCTTCACGATGAAGCGTCCGCCGACCGGCACCTCTGCAACGCCGACGAGTGATTCGTTGCCGTCGGGAAGAATGATCCGGGCCTGCGGCGGCGTGAGCGACATCAATGCGGCAACTGCGCGCCGCGCCCGGCCGACGCTCCACGCTTCCAGCGCCAGCGAAACTGCGAACAAGAATGCGACCGCGGCCGCCTCAAAGTACTCCCCGATTCCGAGCGCGCCAGCGACCGCGATCGTCATCAGCAGGTTCATGTCGGCGCGCAGCCGGCGAAGCGCAAACAAGGCCTTCGGCAGCACGAACCAGGCGCCCGCAATGGCCGCCATGATGTACAGGCCGCGCACGGCCCACGGGATTGCAGCCAGCTCATGCTCGGCAATCGCTGCTCTCCAGCCTGCCGCCGCGACATGCGACAAGAACGCTGCGGCCAAGAGCACGCCTGACAGCGCGGTCAGGACGGTCCGCCCCCAGCGGCGCCAGCAAGAACTATCGTCGGCCTGACCCGCACCCTCGTGGAATGGCGAAGCCCGCAGCCCCGTCCCCTGCACGGCCCGCATGATCTCGTCGGGCTGGACCTGTTCACCGATATATTGCACGGTCATGCGGCGCTCCAGCAGGTTGAAATCGACTTGCTGAATGCCGGCAAGCGGGCGGAGCGCCGCGCGCAGCGTGGCGATCTCCTCCGCGCAGTCCATGCCGTCGATTCTCACGTCCAAGCGCCTCACGCTCGTATCCTCGGGCTTCGCATGAATCAGTGCTGGTGCTCAGCGCTGGCTTTGCCCAGCTCGGCTTTCAGAATGAAGCTCCCCGACGCGACAAACGACTCACCCTCAACCAGCCCCGAATACACGGGAATGAGGCCCGCAACCGGCTTTCCGACCGTGACCGGTCGCCGAGCAAATGTGTTCGCTTCATTGGGGACCGGCACGAAAACAGAGGGCAGACCTTCGACCGTCTGGAGCGCATCTTCAGGCACCGCGATGACTGGCGGCGGATCGGGATTGCCCGGTGCTGCGGCCGTGACTTCAACCTGCACGAACATCCCCGGCCAGAGGGCGCCATGCTCACATTGGACCGCGATGCGCACCTCGGCCGAGCGCGTCCGTGGATCAACCATGGGCGAGATATACGAGACGGTTCCCTCGTGCTTGTGCCCGTTGACGGCGCCGGACTTGAGCCACGCCACCGCACCTATAGCGACCTCTGGCAAACGCGCCTCGGGAACGTCAGCCAGCACCCATAGTGTGGTGGTGTCTGCGAGCACGATCAGCGCTTCCTTCTCCGGACTGACAAGCTCGCCCAGCGTGACCTCGCGCTCGACGACGCGCCCAGGCAGCGGCGCGAGGATGGTGAAGCGCGGGTGCACCTCACCGGTCTCGGCCAGCTTTTCGACCGCCGCCTGCTCCATGCCGAGCAGGTGCAGTTTGTTCTCTGCGGCCACGGCGGCCGACTGACCGGTCTGATAGGCAGCCTGGGCCGTCTTGAACTCGACTTCTCGCTTTTGCACTTCGTCGAGCGCGATGCCCTGGTTCTGCTCATAGAGTCGCGTGGCGCGGTCCAGCGCGTTCTTGGCCAGCTCGACGCCGGCGACGGAGGTCTGGGCGAGGATGCACTTCTGCAGGAACTCGCTTTGCGCCTCACCGAGTTCCGGGCTCTCGACGACCAGCAACACGTCACCCTTGCTTACGACGTCGCCCAGTCGGACGCGCAGCTCCGCCACGCGGCCGGGAAGCGGGGAGCCCACATGCGCCATCGCCTCGGCGTTGAAGGCCACGCGCGCCGGCGCCACGAATGTCGGCTTGAGCTTGTAAAGCGAAGCCTGCTCAACTTTGATGCCATAGCGCTCGATCGACTCGGGCGTGAGCGTGACTTCGTCGCCGTGCTCCTCTTCACCGTGACCATGCTCGTGGCCGGCGTGTTCATCGCCATTGTGCGCAGCCTCGGCTTTCTGCGGCGCGCCCTTTCCGTCCTTGTCGCGGCAGGCAGGAAGCGCGATCACGAACGCTCCGAGCGCGGCAAATCCGATCCAGCGGGCTGGTCTGGTCATGATTCCTCCGAGGCGTGCGATAGGGTTCGTCGAGGTCATTTTCGAGCTCTCACAGCAAGAAGGCAGCCAGCGCACTGCGCGCAAAGTCAAGCACGAAATCACGGAGCGTTGTTGCGGGGTCCGTCTGCTCATCACAGCCGGCAACCAGCGCAAGGGCCACAGCAGTCGCGGCGATCCGCAGCAGGCGGCTTCGTCGGTTCCTTCCGTGTGTCATCGATTCATCTCCTGTGGCTGCACTCCGCTGTGTGTGGGTTGCTTCGATGCCGGCTGCGTTGAGGGAGTCTCGGACTGAAGCAGAACAGACGCTGGCCGAGCAGTCGCCCGCTCAAGGTCCACCAGCGCGGTCGCGGCACTCTGGAGCGCGGCGACATACGCTTGCCGCGTTTCAAGCAGTGAGCGCTGCGCATCGATCACGTTGAGAATGGCCGTCTGCCCGGCCTGGTAGGCGGACTGCGAGAGTTCGAGCGTCGTCTGAGCCTGCGGAAGCACTTCCTGCTCGTAGGTGCGCGCGACTCCCCACGCGGTCGTGGCGCGGTCGACTGCCTCGCGGGCTTCCTGTGAAACCGTCCGCAGGAGTGACTCCAGCAGGGCGTCGGCCTCCTGCATCGCGAGCTGGGCCTTCGCGATCTGGGCTTGGTTCTGGTCGAACAACGGGAGCGTGACGCTGAGCCCCGGCCCGAGGATCGATTCGATCTCCTGACTTCGCGCCAGCCGACGCTGTCCACGAGACTCGATGTCCGGCGCAGTGAGCGCGCCGTTCGCAATCGACGCCCGCGCCGTGTCCGCAGCGATGTCCCGACCAGGCAGAGCGCGGCGAGCGTTGCGCTCCAGCTCGAAGCTCAGCCCCACGTCCTCGAAAATCTTCGCGTACTCGAATTCGACGCGTGCCTCGGCCGCGGCGACCGCGTCGCGCGCGGCTCGAATGTCCAGCCGGGCGTCGCGTGCGACCTGCACAAGTTGCTCGACTTCCAACGGACCGGCGATCGGAGCGGGCAGCGGGTCCACGAGGCGCAGCTCCTCCGCAGGGAAATCGAGGCCCAGCAGCGTCGCGAGCGTGCGCCGGGCAGTGGCCGCGGCCAGTCGGGCGTTGCGCTCGTCAACTCCCGCTCGGAGCACCAGGCCGCGCACCAGATTCACGTCGAGCGAACCAACGGCGCCGGCTTCCAGCCGCGCCTCGGTGATCTTCAGGAGTTGTTCGACAAGCCCGAGGTTCTCGCGCGAGATTTCCAACGCCCGGCGCGCGGCGACCGTGCTGTAGTAGGCGGCCTTGGTGTCGTTCGCGATGTCAGCGGCTTCGCGGGCGGTCTCCAGGATGGAGCGATCGAGATCCCGCTCCGCCGCTCGCGACCGCGACGGGATCATCCACAGGTCGGCGATGTTCTGGGCCAGAGCGAATTCCAGGTCCGCCAAGCCGCCCCCTTCGGGGAAGCGCAGCAGAACGCCCACGGTGGGATTGGTGAATAACCCGGCCTGCACTACCTCGGCGCGGGCCATCCCGGTCCGCAGCAACCCGGCCCATACCCTCGGGTTGTTCAGGAGCGCGATCTGCACGGCCTCCTGCGCCGTCAAGCCGTCTTCGAGCAACTGCGCCGTTTTCGATCGCACCGCCGGTTCGTCTCCCGGGCGATACGAAAGTGACTGGCCGATGACCGACTCGACCTGCCGATCGACGCGGTCATAGTCGGGCTTGGGGTTGACCGTCGCGCATCCGGCTGTAATGAGGCTCAGGGCGCCAATCAACAACAGAGTTTCACGTTGTCGAAGCATCCGCATCGATGTTGCCTCGGAGAGTTCGAACGGGCCAAATTGGCAAACGGTGACGGAGGCGGCGCAGCAACGAGTGAAGCGCGTCGCGTCAAATGCGGCGTGGCGTGCTCAAATCAGGAGGGGGAGCGATCGGTCGAATTCTACCGAGCGGGGCGGCCGGTCACAGGCTGCCAGATATCCGGTTGATGGCGCGAGATCCAGCGCGCCGTCGCACGGCGACGACCAGGCCACAGCCGTGCTGGCCGGGATGTCGTATGCCGAGGCATGCGCAGGAACCGAGGGCCCGTTGCAGAAGCACTGGTCCAACGTGCAGGAATCGGGCGGGCTATGGGGCGATTCGCTCGCCGGGGCCGAGTCCGCGTGATGATGTAGGAGTGGAGCGCTGCCGCAAATCATGGGGCAGCCCAACACGAGGGCAATCACGAGCGATGAAAAGGCCTTCCCGAACATCCGGCGGAATGCTAGCCGTAACTCCTGTGGCTGTCCACGCTCAACAGCTCGGCCGGCGAATGATCAGGCCGCTCGGTGAGTGTAGTGCCGGAGCAGCCCACCCAAGAAACAGCGGCACGTCACCTGACCCAGGCGAGCGCGCACGTCGGGTTTGCCGGGTGCCGACGCGGCATCGTCGATCGTCAGGTTCCCGAGCCCTGGATGCGGCCGGTACCGGTTGAAGAACGACACGTATTCCTGGCCGATGTGATCGAGGTGGCCGAGGCTGAAGCCGGTGAAGTGGTCCAGGCACTCGCGCTTGAACGATCCGATCCAAGCCTCAGCGAAGGCGTTTGCATCGGGCGCCAACCGGCGTCGGCGACGGATCGCCCGAGCGCTTGGGCAATTGCTTCATGCCCACATCGTTGATGACCAGGTCGGGCCGCAGGTAGCGTTCGAGCGTTTTGTCCTGGCCGCCGAGGGCCTCGTCAGAGAGGAAGTCGCGGACCAGGTCGAAGATCGAGCGGTACAGGACCGTGAAGCCGCTCTTGATGGCCTGAGCCGGCACGTCCCGACGAGTCCACGCGAAGCAGCGTCGCATCGCGAGATTCGCTGCCATTCAGTGGGCTTTGGACGCGATGTGAGTCGTTGACGCGCGCCCGAGTCCGTCGGAGGATAACCGCCGACCCACCTGCGGTGACGCGCGGGGGAGGACTGCCGCCGAGTCTCGACCAAGGGAGCGTTGCGAGCCGTGAAGCCTGAGAGATGCATTCGTCGGCCGTGTCGGCTGAGGCTCAGCGTGGTGGTTGGCCTGGCGCTCGCGGGCGGCAACATCGCCTGTCGCACCGCCGGGGTTCCCCGGCATGGCGCTGACGTCGGCGGAAGCGCGGACCGGACGGCACCGTTGGCCAGCCCGTACGACCAGTTGCCGGCCCCGATCTACGATGAGAACCCGGCGCATGTGGACTGCTACCGGGAAGCGTGGCGCGTGGTGTGCGCGCATGTTCGGCAGCCCACGGCCGAGAGCGGATTTGTCTCGGCATACGTCGATCTGGACTTCAACCAGAACATCTTCTTCTGGGACACGTGCCTGATGACGATGTTCTGCAACTATGCGCCGGGATTGACGCCGGGCGTCGCAGCGCTCGACAACTTCTATGCCAAGCAGCATGAGACCGGTGAAATCTGCCGCGAGATCAACCGCGACACCGGCTGTGACTTTGAGCCGTGGACGAACCGCGAGGCACAGCCGCTCTTCAGCCGGTGCGGCTGGGGCGGTTGGGACCTGCGGGATCAGGGGCCGACGACGGTCGAGTATCGCGGGCGCGAGGCGCCAGCGCGTCCGTCGCGCTGCACGCTGGACGCACTCAATCATCCGCTGGCGGCCTGGGCGGAGTTGGAGAGCTTTCGCGTAACGGGCGACTCCGCCCGGCTGCAGCGCGTTTGGACACCGCTGGCGCGCTACTACGCGGCACTGCAGACCTATCTGCGTCAGGGCAACGGCCTGTACATCACCGACTGGGCGAGCATGGATAATTCTCCGCGAAACATGCATCTGAATCGCGGCGGAACGGCGGTGGACACGTCGGCTCAGATGGTGCTGTTCGCGCGCTGCCTGGCGGAAATGGCCGACGTGCTTGGAAGACCGGACGACGCTGCCCGATATCGCGCCGAGGCCAAGGCGCTCACAGCGCGAATCAACGCGCTGATGTGGGATCCCGCGCGGCACTTCTACTTTGACCTCTCCGTCGACGGCGAACGGGGGGAGGTGAAGACCATTGCGGCGTTCTGGACGCTGCTGGCCGGCGTCGCGTCGCCCTGGCAGGCCCGGGCGCTGGCGGCTGAGCTTCAAAACCCGGCGACATTCGGCACGCGCCATCGGGTGCCGTCGCTGGCCGCTGATGAAAGCCAGTTTGCGCCTGGCGGCGAGTACTGGCGCGGCTCGGTCTGGTCTCCCATGAACATGATGGTCGTGCGTGGACTCGAGCGCTACGGATTCACGGACCTCGCCCATGAGATCGCGCTCAACCACCTCGAAAACGTCACTGCGGTCTACCTTGAGACCGGTGCGATCTGGGAAAACTACGCGCCCACGCGAGTCGCCCGCGGCGACGGCGCGCTGCGCGACTTGGTCGGTTTTTCAGGAGTTGGGCCGATTAACTTCCTGCTCGAGTACGCGATCGGCCTGCGCCCCGACGCGCAGCATCGCAGGCTTACCTGGACCGTCCGCAGCCAACGACGCGTCGGCTGCGACCGGTACCGCTTCGGCGACGTGACCGTCTCGCTCGTCTGCGAGCTGGCAGACCGCGACGGTCGCCGCGAGCTTCGGGTCGTAAGTACCGGCGATCTTCACCTTCGCGTCTTGTTGCACGGTCGCCCGTACGGGTTTGACGTGTGCGCGGGCCAGCCGCTTCGGGTGCGCTTGTGACGGCAAGTACTCCCGGATCTCGTCGCCACCCGCATGAATCGCCCAGCCGTCACGAATCCCTCCCCAGTAGACTCGGATTATCGCGCGACCGACCGGCCCGAAGCGGTTGGGTCGCAGCAATTCGCAGCCGGCCAATACGACGCGCGCCGCCGGGGGCACATGAAATCTGCCCGAAGCGGAGCCGGACGGGCCGCGTCGCGGGGCTGGGGGCGCGGTCCTTGCACAGAGATCTGCGCCGGACGCAGGCGGGTCCTACAATCCGCACGTACAGGGTGGGCGCCGGCCCGTGTAAACTGGAACCCGGAAACGGCGCCGCCGCGCCCGAGGTCCGCCTATGGCCGCGCACCTGCACGTCCGCGATTTGTTTCGCTCGTCGATGCTCGCCATCTACGATGTGCAGTGCCGGCCGCGCGAGTGTGGCGTAGGTGGGGAAGAGCGCTCGGCGACCCACGACATCGTTTTTCCCCGCCGGGGCGCTTTCGTGCGCCACGACCCGAGCGGCGAGTTGCTGGCTGACCACGCTTCGGCCCTGCTCTTCAATGCGCGCCAGCCCTATCGCGTCAGCCATCCGATCGAGGGAGGCGACGACTGCACCGTCTTCGCGTACGACCAATCAACGCTGTTGCCGGCCCTGAGTCGGCATGATCCTGCGGCGGCCGATCGGCCGGAACGGCCGTTTCGCCGGGCCGCGTTCGTGCCGACGCCCGCCACGCTGGCCTGTCAGCGAGCGTTGTGGCGTTACGCCCAGTCGCCGAACGCCGACCCGCTGGTGGTGGAGGGAGAATCGCTGCAGGGCAACCGCGAGATTGTCTTGGGCAGTATTATGGCCCAGGCGCTCAAGAAAAAACCCGGCGATACCATTGAGCTGAGCGGCCGGCGGTTCAAGATCGTGGGTATTTTCGAAACCGGGGTGTCCTGGGAGGAGATG
>CAYOHG010000034.1:0-12991 GCA_964403685.1 uncultured Planctomycetales bacterium | reverse complement strand
CGTAAAGACCGGTCCGCGCGCGCTCAGCCGGGCACGGGCCGCGCTCAGACGGGACAGACACGGGGGATGAGCGATTCGGCATCGGGCGCCAGTTCGTTGATTCGATCCATGATCCGCTCGCTCACCAACTGCGGCGCGTTGGGGTCGCGCTCCCGTCCGGCGAGATCGGAGAAGTCGATCGGCGGGCCGTAGCGAATCCGCACTTCGTGCCGAGAGAAGTAGGAACGGAACGGGTTGTCAAAATAGCGCGTGCCGCTGATATGCACCGGAATAACGGTCGCCCCGGCGCGCAGCGCCAACAACCCGATGCCGGCCTTGGGCTCGGGCGGCGTCGCGCCGGGCCGCTCGAACGTCCCCTGCGGAAACACGCCCAGCACTTTGCCCTCCTTGAGCCGCTTGAGGCAAGCCGTCAGGAACGCCCGGCCGGGGTTCCGTCGGTCGATCGGCACACAGTCCACCAGTTTCATGAACTCTCGCGCGACCGGCACGCCGTAATACTCCTGCGCGACCAGAAACGAAATCAGCCGGTGCGTCGTGGTCGCCTGCAACAGGATCGGGTCGACTCCGGCGGTATGATTCGCCGCCAGGATCACCGGCCCGTTGCGCGGAATGGTGTTCGGCCCGCTGCGCCGCAGCCGGCACCAGAAATATCCGTAGAAGCGCACGACCCACCACACCAGCGTCGTAAACGGCGCCGCGTCTACAGGCCGCCGGTAGAGCACCCACGCGATCCGCAGCGCTGCCAGCAGCGCCAACCCCGTCAGGGCGAGAATCCATGGAATGAAGCGATCCAGGCCGGGGATGTTGGGCATTCCCAGCAGCGCCGTCGACGCCACGATCGCGCCCATTGTGCACATATCCGAGACGCCGCAGACGCGCCCGCGGCGCGCGTCCGGCACGAAACGCTGGATGACCACCATCATGCTGACCAGCAGCACAGCGCCGTGCAGGCCGATCAGCAGCAGGCACGCGGCCGACGGCACGCGCCCGAGCTTGAAGATGTAGGTGGCATCCAGCGCCAGTGTTGACAGTCCCCCGCCCAGCAGCCCCCAGCAGACCGCCAGGGGAATCGGCAACGCCGGCCCGAACCACGTCAGCAGTGCCGAGCCGGCCACCAGCCCCACCGCGATCAGGCCGCGGTAGATACCCGCGTCGGAAAACCGCCCGCCGAAGACATCCCGCACGATCGCCGGGATGACCGAGATCACCACGCCTGCGGCCGCCCAGAAGACGGTCCCCAGCAGGATCATCTGCAACACCCGCCGATGCGTAAGCACGTATTGAAAGCCCTGCTGGATCGGCGACCAGATGCCTTGCAGTTTTCCGCGCGGCGCCGTTCGCACCCGCCGCAGCGAGACGAACGTCAGCAGACCGGCGCTGGTCAGGAATGTGAACGCGTTCAGGTAGTAGTTCCAGTGCAGATCGAAGGCGCCGGCCGCCGCCAGATCGACCAGCTTGCCGCCCAGCATTCCGCTGAAGATCGCGCCGATCGTGCCGATGGCGCTCATCATCGCATTTGCCCGCACAAGCTGATCGTCGCGGATCAGCGTCGGCAGCATGGCCTGCCGGCAGGGCGAGAAGAACGCCGCAAAACAACCGGTCAGCAGCAGCGGCAGCACGATCGCGTAGTCGCCGAAGCCCAACCCCAGCAGCCAGGGCACCGAGAGCATCAGGCTCGCGGCCACCGCCGCGCGCAGCAGGTCGGTCGCGATCATGGTCCACTTGCGGCTGAAGCGATCGGCCCACCAGCCGGCCAGCGGCCCCAGCAGCACGTAGGGCAGAAAAAAACCGAACGTGAGCAGGGCCTGAACGCGCGTCACGTCGTCGCGCTCCAGCCCGCCGCGCTCCTTGAGCAGGGCCATCTCGCTTAAGTGATCGCCGAATGCCGCGATTCCCGCCGCCAGCCAGACCAGGACGAAACTGGGGTTGAGGATCAGCAGGCCCGGAAGCGAATCCTTGCGGGTCGAGGCGGACATGGTGGCGGAACACAGCTCCGATTTCGGGCGACGAATCATCGCGGCGCCCCTCCGCCGCGAACGCGCAGTATGGTATCGGCCGCGCGCTTGGGCGTACGCACCCTCCGGGCGATTGAAGTTTTTTCATTCACGCGGCCCGGTCGCCGCCCGCCGGCTCAGGACGACGGACGCAGGGCGGCGCGCGAGAGCCTCAGGAATTCGACTGGCTGGCGGGTCGCACCATCCAGCGCCAGCTCCGTCAGCACCTCGCCCACCAGCGGCGCGAACTTGAATCCGTGCCCGCTGAAGCCCGCGGCGAACAGCACATTGGCGTGCTGCGGGTGACGATCGAGCACGAAGTGCCCATCGGGCGTCATCGTATACATGCACATCGACGAGCGCAGCACTCGTGGCCGCACGAACGGCAGGTGCCGTTCGACGAATGTTCGTACGGACGCCAGATCCTCCTCGAGCACCGCGCGGTCGACATGGGAAGCGTCGGGTACCGTCGCGCCGCCGGTGTGCTCGCCGACCTTGACCATGCCGGCGTCAGCCTCCGGGAAGCCGTAATAGAACGCCCCGTCAGCGTCGAATGCGAAGGCCGGCATGCGCGCCGGATCACAGCGCCCGTAGCCGACGCTCTCGAACCACACCTGCGGCTTGCGCAGCACGGTCAGCGGCAGGCGCAGCTCCGTCAGCAGAGCGCTCGACCAGGGCCCGGCCGTAAGCACCAGGCTCGCCGCGTCATAGGCGCCCTTATCCGTCACCACCCGCACGCACCGTCCGTCGCTCGACCAGTTGCGGACGGGTTCGTTGTAGTGCAGCGCGGCGCCGTCGCACGCGGCTTGTCCCAGTTGCACGCGCACGCACTCTTCGGCCCACAGAAAGCCCGCGTCGCGCTCGAACAACACTTCGTCCGCTTCGTCGAAGCGCAGTGCGGAGAAGCGCGCCGCGCGGTCCGCGGCCGGCACGGACTCAACCGCCAACCCGTGCTCGGCCGCGGCGCGCTTCACGCCGGCCAGCACGGTTCCCTCGGCCCGGCCGGAATAGACCAGCCCGCAGCGGACGAACACGCCGCGCCCGCAGCGCGCGCCCAGTTCGTCCCACAATGCGTAGCAGCGGCCCAGCAGCGGCACGTAGTCGGGGTGCTCGAAGTACGCCTTTCGGCAGATGCGCGTGCGACCGTGCGAGCTGCCGCGGTCGTGCACCGGGCCGAACTGCTCGATGCCGACGACACGCGCCCCACGCCGCGCCAGGTGCATCGCGGCGGCGCTGCCCATCACGCCCAGCCCCAGCACGATCACATCGGCGATCGCCATGCTGATCCTCCCGGGCCGCGGCACGCGGCCAACGCTCACCGCCAGCGAACTTGCCGCCCGACGGTATCGACGTGCGAACCCGACTCGTGGAGCACCGCGCGGCCGTGGACCCACACGGCCCGCGCACGCTCCGCCGATCGAAGCACGTGCGCGAGCGGATCGGCCGCCGACGGGCAATCGAACGCCGCGATGTCCGCCAGCTTGCCCGCTTCCAGCGTGCCGATGCGATCGTGCAGTCCCAAGGCCCTGGCGGCGTCGGCGGTCACCAGACGCATCAGACTCGCGGGGTCGGCGCCGCTCAGCGCCGCGCCCGCCACGAAGCGCAGCTCATCGAGCATTGAGAGCGAATCGTTGCTCGCGAGGCTGTCGGTCCCCAGCGCCACGCGCGCCCCGGCCCCGATCAGCGCGGGCAGCGGATGAGCCGCATGCCCGAAAAAGCGATGCGCCCGCGGGCAGTACACGATGCTGTGGGGCAATCCCGCGACCGCCTGCACATCGGACTCCGTCAAGTAATTCATGTGAATCAGCGCCCCGGGGCGGGCGTCTCCCGCGACCCGCCGCACATACTCGGCCACCTCGCAGTGTGGCGACGGCGCGTGCCGCTGGAACAAGCCGCCGGCGGTCGAGCCGGGCAGCGCAGCGGTCCCGTGCAGAAACGCGACCTCCTCGGGAGTTTCCGCTACGTGCATCGCCCAGGGCCGTTCGAGTCGGGTGGCCAGCCGCAGCGCCTCGGCCGCGGCCTCGATCGGCACGCTGTACGGCGCGTGCGGCGAGATGCCTGCCGTCAGCAGCTCATCCTCTGCGACGGATTCCACCGCGGCACGCAGCTCGTCGACGGTCCGCGGGGGCTGCAGCGCCAGCGCCAGCAGCTCGACGAAACAGACTTTGCGGATTGGAACGCGTTTCAACACCGGCCACGACGTATTGCGGCGTGAAACATCGCCTGCGCACGTCACGCCGGCGCGCAGCATCTCCCAGGCGGATCGCTCGATTTCGCGCTCCTGCTCCGCACGCAGGTCGGCGTCGCGCACCAGCCGCACAAGTTGTGCAACCCAGTTCCACAGGCTGCCGGGCTCGATCCGGCCCGCGAAGCGGCTCAGCTCCAGATGCGTGTGCGGGTTCACCAGACCGGGCAGAAGCGCCACGTCCCCCAGGTCCAGCAGTTGCCTTTGCTCCGCGGCATGTTGCAGGTCCGTGGCGGCCGCCGCACAGCATCCCACGCGGGCGATCCGCTCGGCGCGCAGCTCGACGAAGCCGTCGCGAATCGGCGCGCTGGCGATCGGACAGACCCAGCCCGCTCGCAGGATCACCGCAACAACGCCGGCGCGGCGTGGTGGCGCGAGGCCCCATCGCCGTTGGACGCGAACCAGGTGCGCCAGTCGAGCCCGATCTGGCCGGTGGAGATGTGCGGCTCCATGGACTGCTCGCAGCGGCAGAGACTGGGCGTGCGCGCCAGCACCTCGCACAGCCGGGCCAGCATCCGCGGCAGCCGCTCGACCGCCGCTGCGGCGCGTCGGCGCTGCACGTCGGCCTCCAGCACGCGCCCGTCCTCGAACGGGCGGAATTCGCTGCCGGTCTCGGCATAGCCAGCGACGTACGCCACGCTGGCGTAGCACAATTGCAGTTCCTTGGCCAGAAACACCTCCGGCACAAGCGTCATGCCCAGCAGGTCGGCCCCCATCATGGCGAATTTGCGGGCTTCGGCGGGCGTCTCCCGCCGCGGACCCTCGATGCAGACGTACACGCCCGCATCAGTGGTGGGGCACGCCAGGCCACGCAGTGAGTCCGTCGCGGCCTGTCGCAGCGTCGGGCAGAACACGGGCCATTGCCGAACCACGCCCAGTCCCTGGTTTTCGAAAAACGTGTTGGGCCGGCGGTGCGTCTCGTCGATCACGTCGTCGACCACCACAAACTGGCCAATCTTGTGATTGTGATTGATGGCGCGCGCCTCGGTCCACGAGAACACCGCGCGGGCGCCCAGGTCCTTCAGCGCGTAGATGTTCGCGCGGTAGTTGATGAAACTCGGGGCGCGTTCGTAGCCGCGTTCGCCGTGCCGCGACAAGAACAGGAACTCGCCGGCGGGCGACTGGCACAGATAAATCGGCTGCGACTCGCCGAACGGAGTCGCGTGCGAGCCGATCCGTTTCGCGTCGAGCGCCCCGTCGCGCAGCAGGTCATACGCGGCGTGTCCGCCGATACACGCAAACGACGGCTTCATGCGCATTCTCCCGCGCTACGGGCTTCAAGATGTGCCAACGCGCGGGTTCGGGAACCCATCCGCAGCGCCCCGCGATCCCCGTCGCCGAGCCGCGCGTCTGGGCGCCAGTATAACCAGGAATGTCAATCGGCGAAGGGCGAATCAAGCCTTGGCTGGCCGGCTACGCACAGGTCGCCCGCCGGCGGGGGCGGAAACCAGTTCAGCACCGGCCGATCGGTCTGGCCACGTAACTCCGCGGCCCGCTGCCGAGCGTGCACGAACGACGTATTGCTGACCACCAGCGCGTCGGCCGGCAGCCGCAGGGCCTCCGCCGGCGTCACCAGCGGAACGCCGCGGTAGTGGCGCCGCCCATCAGCCAGGCGATCGTCGGCGATGGCCTCGATGTGCAGCCGGGAGCGTTGCGCCGCCCGGTAAAAAGCGAAGAGGTTCTTGCCGTAGTCATGCAGGACCACGCTCCGCGCGCCGGTTCTTACCAACTCCTGCATGCGGTGGGCGACGTAGTCCCAGCGGAAGAACAGCTCCAGCGCCCGCGCTCGCAGGCGCCGGTCCGCAAATGCGGCGCGCTCGCTTTCAAACTGTGCAAAGGCGCGCGTCGCCGCTCGGGCCACAGCCGCTTCGTGTCCGTCGCGTTCCGCCAGCCAGGCGTAGCGTTGCAGCCAGTCTTCGGCGTACACGTCCAGGTAGGGCGCCGGGAGGTGCCGCGCCGCCACCCGCAGGTTGTTTCGAACGTCGTAGTAAGCCGTGCGCTCGCTGACGCGGGCCTGCGGCGTCTTGAGATGATCGACGGCCAGGTCGCCGAGCACGCGGCAATCCCATCCGGCCTCGACCAGCCGGAACGCCAGGTCGTATTCCTCGGCCTGCATGAAGAAGGACGAATCCAACCCGCCGGCCTGGCGCAAGGCCTCGGCCCGCAGCCCGACTCCGCACCCCACGAACACACCCGGCAGCGCGCAGCACTCCTGCCGGCCGTCCGGCAGATGAACGAGAAAACCGGCCGCGCCGAGCCGGGGGTGCGCTTCGAAATGCGCTAGCATTCGCGCGACCGCGCCGGGTCGAGGGTAGGAATCATCGTCCAGAAACAGCAGCAGTTCGCCGCGCGCCTGACGGACGCCGACGGCTTTGGCACACGACCCGAGATTGACGGGCAACGCGATTGTGCCAACGTCGGGCTGAGCTTGCAGCGCGTCGGCGGTTCCATCGCTGGAGGCGTTGTCGACGACAATCAGCTCGAACCGGTCGCGCGGCAGGCCGCAGCGACGGACCTGTTCGAGCGTGTCGAGCACAACCGCCCGACGATTGCGGGTCGCAAGAATCACACTTAGTTGCGGGTCTGCGCTCACGGCGCTGCCACCTCAGCGCCTTGCGCAGCGCGCCGAACCGATGCGGCGGCGTCGGCCACGAAGCGACTCTCCGGGTGCAGCTCAGGCCGGCGCGCCAGCCAGGCCTCCAACTGGTCGCGCGTCACCAGCGCGCGGCCCGGCCGCTCGACGCAGCGGGCTTCGGCGGCCGCGGCCAGATAGGTTGCCAGCGAGAGCGGGAATTCGCATGCGGCGACCAGCGATGCGATCGCGACACCGGCTTCATCCGCCCCCAGACGATCGATGTACCGTGTCGAGAACGACGGGAAGTAATCGCCTTTCAGGCGGTGCAGGGCCCGGCCGGTCGCACCTTCCGGCGACTCACCCGCCGAGACCGCGCGACCGTCAAAGCCGATCACGCCGCGCTTGTGCAGCGAGACCAGCAGTCGCCCGCCGGCGGTGCTCTGAAGGAACCGATACGCAACAGCCGGCAGGCCGGATTCCATGTCGTGCATCACACTGCGCAGGCGGCGCTCGGTCAGCGTCAGCAGATCGGTCTCGCGGAGCTGATGAGCCGCGGCGCGCGCGGCGGGTGCGCATCCGGCCAGATAGGCCCCGCGCTGCCGGGCGATCGGCGTCACGTGGCTCAGCAGCCCGGGCGTGACGACGCCATACCCGCCGTCGCACCACACCAGCAGCCGCGCGCCGGGCACAAGCTCGGCGATCCAGCCGCCCAGGTCGCGCTCGCCGCGGGAATCGAGCGGCGCGGCGGCACCCGCCGCGAGCGTAAAGAGCTTGGTTTCGTCGGCGACGAAAGTCGTATGCAGCACCGGTGCGCTGCGCGCATTCAGCAACCGGCAGTCCACCTCGCGGTCGCGGCACGAGGCCGTCAGACGCTCGCGCTCTTCACCTTCGCAGGCCGTCGCCAGCAACGTCGGGCGCGCGCCGCGCGCCCGCAACTGAAACGCCAGCGCCGCCGCCCCACCCCAGAAGGTCGTCTCGCCCAGGTTCCGAAGCGCCATCGCCGGCGAGGCGTCATCCATCCCACTGACGTCGCAGAAGACGTAGCGCTCGCGCAGCACGTCGCCAATCACCAGCACCGTTAGTCCCTGGAACTGCTGAATCGCGCGGCGCACGGTCGGCAGATCGATGGCGCTACGCTGGCAAACCGCCCGCAGGCGGCACTCGTCCAGGTCGGCTTCCTGGTCCAGACTTTGAATCAGCCGGGTCGAGCTGAAAACCACGTCCCCGCTGTGAAAAACCACCCGGCCGCCGTGCCGCTCGACCACCTCGCGCTCCTGCGCGAAGCGCGGGTCCGACGAGTCGGCATACTCGCGGCCTTTCACGTAGACGTCCGGCCGCAGCGCATCCAGCAACTCAACCGCGGTCGGGTGCGGGTCGATAACCACCCAATCGACAAACTCCAGCGCCGCGAGGTTCTCGGCCCGCAGCTCCTGGGGGATGTACGGCCGGTCGGCGCCCTTGCCGACGGCGGCGTCGCCAGTGAGCGACACCACCAGCCGATCGCCCAGTCCGCGCGCGTATTGCAGGTAACGCAGGTGTCCGGGGTGCACCAGGTCGAAGCAACCGTGGCAGTGGACCTCGACGCCACCGGCGGCGCGTTCGTCGGCAAGCTGGCGGGCCAGGTTATCGCTGCTCACCAGCTTTCGCAGGGGAGAGCCCGGCCGGACCGGTTGTGCCTGAGGGGCCTGCATGGTTCCGGCGGTGCTATCGGAGCCCGGCGCAAGCGGAATTAAGTCCTCGGCGGTGGCAGGTGCCGCCGCTCGCAAAGGTTGCCGGCCGTCGGAACGGCCCGGTCGGAACGATGCTCCGCAGAAAAGCGCAGATTTTTCGCAGCGGCGGTGGAAATCGCCGGACTCGGATGCCTACGACTTGGATGAGAGACTGGCCTCGCAATCTGTCCGCGCGCAGTCACTGCGCCGGCGGCACGCGCGGGGGGGCACTTTTCGCCGGTCTGGTCTGGCGAACCGCCCAGTCCTTCGGCGGAGGCCCGGGGTGGGGCACCGCACAACGAGTTTCTGCGCCGATTGAAACGCCCAAGGAGAGGGGGAAAGAGATGCGGAGCGCACTGATTCAGCCGACGGCCGTGGCCGCGGCCCTGCTCGCGTGTGGAAGCACATTTGCGTCGATCATCACCATTACCGGTGACATCACGCTGCTGGACCCGCCGCCGGGTGATGTCTCCCAGAATGCTCTGGAAAGCAATACCACCATGTATGCCTTCCAGGAGCAGGAGAACCTGATCCTCAATAACGACATCCGGGTCAACATCCTGGATCCCGGCTTCTACGACGACACCAGCGACCTGGTGATCGGCAGCATCGGCAAAGGGACGGCGGTCAACAGCTACTTCGTCCACTCGGATCGCAACCCGGATGAGCCCGGCTTTCCGGACCTGAGTGGGACGATCACGTTTGCTAACGACATCCTCGCGGTAATCGTCCTGGCGCCGGATCTGACGAGCAGCGACAGTGACCTGGGCGCGCCGGGGACGCTCTACGCGACGGGCGCGATCGCCGACCAGTTGCGCGGTCTCGAGCTGCGCCAGGGGCTGCTCGACTCGATCGACATCAGCGCAGACCGCCGCACGATCACGATCAACTCCCGTTCGATCCTCGCCCGCGACGAACTGCGGATCATCACTGCCGTCCCCGAGCCGGCCAGCCTCGGGCTGATCGCCATCGGCGGCGTGATCGCTGCATTCTCGCGACGCCGAGCGTAATCGCCGGTCGCTGCACTGGCAGGCGCGCGTCGAGTCCGTCGCCTCTCCGCGGGCGTCCGACTCGACGACCGCGTTGGCACGGCCGTGTAAGGTCGCTCTTCTGCGTTGACTCCGACGCGCCATGGACCGTGCTCGCCCGTCGAGCGACTCAGGTCGGCGCGTCGGCGTTTTTCCGGCCCAGCTTGCCGCGCCCGACGGGCCCGGATGAAATGCCCCGGTTCCGCAACCGGGAGGCGCCTCGAGTGCCTGAGCCACTGATCCTTGGAATCGAGACGTCTTGCGATGAAACCTCCGCGGCCGTGCTCCGCGGCCCGCGCGACGTCCGCTCCAACATCGTGAGCTCGCAGGTTCCGCTGCATGCGCGCTACGGCGGCGTGGTGCCGGAGATCGCCGCGCGAGCTCACATCGAGTGCATCCGCTCCATCATCGAACAGGCTCTGTCCGCGGCCGAGACCCGCTACGGCGACCTCGATGCCATCGCCGTCACCGACGGGCCCGGCCTGGTCGGATCGCTGCTGATCGGGCTGAGTGCCGCTAAGACGCTGGCGCTGTCGCTGGGGATCCCGCTCGTGCCGGTGGATCACATTCAGGCGCACGCAACCAGTGCCGCGCTGATCTGCGCGGACCCATGGCCCGCGGTCGCACTGGTGGTCAGCGGCGGCCACTCGTCCGTATACGCCGTCCACGACTGGCACTCGATCGAGCTGCTCGGGCAGACGGTTGATGACGCCGCCGGAGAGGCCTTCGACAAGGTCGCCGCGATTCTCGAGCTCGGCTTTCCGGGCGGGCCGGCCATCGATCGTCTGGCCCGCGACGGAGATCCGCGCGCCATCCGTTTCCCGCGGGCCCTGCTGAACGAGCCACGCTTCGATTTCTCGTTCAGCGGACTGAAAACCGCGGTGCTCTATCACGTGCACGGCGCGGGCCGGAAGTACGGTTCGGTCGCGCACCTGTCGCCAAAGCAGCTCGCGGATGTTGCCGCCAGCTTTCAGGCCGCGCTGATCGAGCCGCTGGTCAGCAAGACCCTCGCCGCGGCGCAGCGCCTGCGGATCGGGCACGTGGTCGTGGGCGGCGGCGTGGCGGCCAACTCCGCGCTGCGGGCGGAACTCTGTCGCGCGTGCGAAGCAGCCGGCCTGCGACTGACGCTGACGCCCGGGCCGTATTGCACTGATAACGCCGCGATGATCGCAGCGCTGGGATATCAACGGCTGCGCGCGGGCCGGACGGGCGGGCTCGACCTCGAGGCCCGCAGCGGCCTGCTCCGACCGGCCGAGCCCGGCGCTGCGCGCAAGTTGCGGCCAACATCGCGTTAGAATCCCGGTGTTCGGCCGTCCGCCGCCCCGCATAACCAAGGAATCACCGACATGCAGCGTTGCCGATCCGTGCCGCTTTCCGGGCTGGTGCTAACCCTGCTGTTGCTCTCTGTCCTTCAGGTGAAGCTCCGCGCGGCCCAGGTTGGGGAAGCTCGCGGCGCCAGCCAGCCCGCCAGCCAGCCGGCCGCTCCGTCGCCGGCGTCGGATCGAAGCGTGCTGGAACGCCGGCTTCAGGTCATGCTGACGGACGTCCAGTTGCGCGGCACCTGGCAGGTGACCAGCGTCGGCCCCGCCGAAAATCGCGATCAGCCGCGCGCCATGCCGGCCGAGCTGACCGAGCCGCGCCCGGATACGTACAGCATCCTCGAGGCGCACAAGGCCGAAGGCGACTGGTGGCTGCTGCGCGTTCGCATTCAGTACGAGGCCGTCGATGCGGTTGTACCCATCCGGCTGCGCGTGCTCTACGCGGGCGATACTCCGGTGCTGACGGTCGACAACTTCACGATGCCCGGCGGCAACACTTACTCGGCGCGCGTGATGATCCACGGCGGGTTTTATGCCGGTACGTGGACCGGCCCCGGTTGCGGCGGCGTGCTCAGCGGTCAGATCGTGCGGGCGCCGCGCCCGGCGGCGGACGAAGGCGAGTAGCACTCCGCGGCGCGCAGCCGAGCGCGTATCGGTGCTGCGCCCGGTGTGGTGGCGGGTTTCAGGGTACGCCAACGCTGGGCGCGTTGGCGCGCAGCAGGTCGCGCAGGCGAGTGGCAATCCCGCGCCAGGACTCGTACTGCCCAGGCATCTCGAATTCCATCAGGTCGGCCAGCAGCACGGTGTCGCGGGCCGCGAAGGCGTCGCGCAGCTCCCGCAGCCGGCCGGAGAGTTCCTGAAGTCGCTCACCCACGGTGCGATCTTCCCAGCGCTCTTCCAGCAGGTTGCGGCCGAGCAACTGCCCGCCCTCGGCGACCGCCCGCACGAGATCCTGCCACAGGCTGACGAACGCACCAAACTGCGCCGCGGCCCCGGCGAGATGGCCCTTCTGGAGCAGGCCGGTCAGTCCGCGCGCCTCCTCGCCGCCCCGCTCGAGCTGCTCAACCAGATTCTCGAACGCGTCGGCGACGATGGCTTCGGCCTCGCTGCTCTCGAAATCGATCTGGCAATCGGGAGCCGGAACCGCACCCAGGCCGGCCTCCAGTTGCTCGCTCACCAGCCGCTCGCCGTTCAGGACAATGCCGACCAGGACGCGCCCGTTGAGGTGCACCGAGCGGACGCGCTCGGCAATCTGCGCCAAGGTCGCTCCGGTGGGAACAGGCTCGGACAACCGGCGGCCGTCCAGCGTGACGATCATGCGCGGTCCTCCCGTACCGGCTCTATCGGCTGCCGCCGCCCGGTAGCCTGAGCCGCCCGCGACACAGGCCGGCTGTCCGCGCCGCGCCGGCGCTTCTATCATGACGGCATGCGCGCAACCCGCTACACCTGGCTGAATCAGTGGCTGGAACGGCACCAGCATCCGGCGTCATTCTGGTTGCACATGCTGGGCATTCCGCTGACGGTCCTGGCCCTGTTGCTGGCCGGCTGGCAGCTCTACCTGTGGCGCTGGGACCTGTGGTGGCGACCGGCGCTGCTGCTGTTCGGCGGCTACTTTCTGCAATGGATTGGACACCGAGTCGAGGGGAACGACCTGGGCGAGGTGATCCTCGTGAAGCGCTGGCTGAGGCGGCCTTACGTCGCGGTCGCGCCGCGCTTCGATCGTCGGCGCGCGTAAGTAGCAGCGTTGAAGCCGCCGCACCGACATCCATCCACTCACCTGTGATTATCGCAACCCAACCAGAAGCGAGGCGTTTTCGGTCGCGCGCCGTGCGGCCGTGGACCCGGTCGGCTGGAAGTTCGCGCGTAGTCCGAGAAACGGGCGCGGCCGGCCCCGCGGCGGATGCGCTTTTCGGCCTGTCGATGCCCGTCGCCGCGCGTCGCGAAATGTCGCCCGCGCGTGCAAGCCGAGTCACGGAGGGTCGATACCTGCTGCGGAATTCGGCCGCGCGCCGCTGCGCGGCGGTTGGGAAACTATGGCGCCGCCCAATCTCGAACACGAGTCCGCGCGCGCGACGCCGCAGGTTGCGCCGGCCTCACCAGCTCAGCAGCGCGCCCTGCGCC
>CAYOHG010000033.1:0-12999 GCA_964403685.1 uncultured Planctomycetales bacterium | reverse complement strand
GAGTATGCTACCGCACGCTCGGGGGAGGGAGAGATGCAGCCGTGCGCCAACTTTTCGCACTCGTACTCGGCCTTGCCGGAATCGTGGTTTCGCCTGCGGCGCAAGCGCAGTCGAATGACCTGCCCTGCGAGCTGCCCGCGTGCGGGCTGCCGCGCATCTGGTGCTGGAATGCGCCGCAGGGTGAAGCCGCCTGCGATCCGCGCTTCGCCAGGCACACCCTGGTCGACATCAGCACAGATTGCGGGCCGCGCGACCCATACGTCCTGGGCATGCAGACCGCGGCGCAACTGGCCGGCCGCGCCGGCGAGGAGATCACCATTCTGCTGAAGAATTTCGGCGCCGGCACGCCCAATGTGCGGTATGGCCCGGAGCCGTGTGAGCTGCCGCTGATGTTTCACGCCGCGGATGCGATCCAGAGTCCAACGCGCCCGCGAATGGACCCGTACTGGGAGACACCCTGGACCGCGCACGGCCTGCCGGTGGCGCGCGTCTGGGTGGAGGGCTTTATCGCCGGCTACAAGCAGGCGCAGGCGGTCGATCCGCTGATCCCCGACCCCGCCCGCTTCCTGTTCGACAGTGAAATCGTCCCGAGCTGGACGCTCAACGGACTGAAAGGCTGCGCGGACGACCCCAATGACCTGTGTGCGCAGGACTCGGAGTGCGCGGATACCGGCGACCTTTGCCGCACCTGGGCCACGATGCGCGTCGATCTGATCAACGATCCACGTTGGGGCGACCCGAACGACCCCGAGGTCGGCGAGAAGCTGATCGGCTTTGATCGCACGCTGGCCGTGCTATGGAAGGAGGCCGGCTTTCCGGGCCTGCGCTGCCCCGACAACCCCGAGCTCGACTGCATTCACGATCCAACCGTGCATTGGAAGCTGCTGCCTGAGTTCACCAACTGGTATGCCTCCATCGTCTACCGCGTCACTCAGGCCGCCATGCACGAAGCGGCCTTCAGCCTGATCGAAGATCCGCTGCTTGGCTGGCCGGGATGTCGGGCCGGGGAGTTTGAGGCCAGCGGCAGCTACGGCGTGGCAACAGCGCCGGACGCACCGTTTGCGAGCTACCCGCTGCTCCAGCCGGCGAGCATCTTCGGTACCGGCGTCTACGGTTGTTCGGACAACAGCGATGTGTGGATCAACATCGAGACATCCGGGCCGTCAGGCCTGGCTTGCCCCGTGCTCTTCTACCTCGCGCCGTGGCAATGGGACGACGCCGTCTCCTGCACCCGCGACGACGAAACGCTCAACATGTATCGCCACCTGCTGGAGGCGCAGCAATACACCGGCAGCGGGTACAGCGGTGATCGGATCGTGCCCTGGATCTGGCTGCTGGGCGAGCGCACGGCGACCTCCGATGGCTGGATCATCAGCGCGGAGCTGCAACGTCGGCAACTTGCGCTGCTGCGCGCCAAGGGCATCCAGGAGATGTACGTCTACAACGACGCCGGCCAGCAATCCAGCCAGACGCCGCTGCACTGGACCAAGCTTCGCCGCATGCTCGATGACATCTGGCGCGTCGAGCTGCAATCGGTGACCGTGGTCGCGGCGTCGGCATCGAAACTCGAACTTGAGCAGGTCGTGCGGTCGGATCGATCCTTCGCCAGGGTCGCGTCCGCGTCGGGTGCGCTGCAACGCACCAGCGTCGAATTCCTGTTCGCCACGCACTTCGACGAACCAGCGGCGCTGACCGTCAACTACGAGCTGCGGTTGAGCGCCGAGCCTGGTGGTTCCGTACCGGTCTCGCTCGACGCGTACGACTGGTCCAGGCGCATCTGGACCAATCTGGGTTCAAATGCGCTGATCGCGGGCAGCGACGTGCAGATCGCATCGGCCCGGCTGGGTTGGCTGACCGCCAACTACGTGAAAGGCGACGGGAAGGTGCGATTGCGCTTGCGGTCCGAGTCGGCACTCGCGCACGCCATCGAGTACGACCTGGTGCAGTTGATCGCGGACGAGTAACTCGGGCACTCGATCACGTGGCCTGCTGGTGGTGATCGCGGCCCCGATCAGGATGCGATCACCGCGCTGCGACAACAACCGCTAGTCGTCGTCCCCATCGACTTCATCCGCATCGCGGTGCGCGGTCGTCGTCGGACCCGCGCGGCCGTGCGGCGTCACACTGGCCGGCGCGGCCACGGTGCCGCCGCGCCCCGCGCCAGTGATCTCCAGCAGGTCGCGGGTGAGCGTGTCGCGTGGCAGTGCGGACCGCACCCGGCTCAGCACGTGCGCCGCGCTGCCGAAGGAGCCGCGCTGAAACTCGAGGTATCCCAGAAGGAAGTGCACCTCTGCGCCGGCCGGGTGCTCCGCCAGCCAGGCCTTGAGCTGGGAGTGGTAGTGCTCAAGGTCGGTCGGCTGCGCGTAATTCTCCGACAGGTGCAGGTCGGCATACAGCAGCTTGGGCTGCAATTGCAGGCCGCGCCGCAGCGCCTCGGCCGCCGCTTCGTAATGCCCCAGCGCCAGCCGGGCCTGCGCCAGGTGAATGCGGCTGGCCGGATCGGCTTCGTTCAGCCGCGCCGCCAGGGTCAGGGCCACGACGGCCTGCTCCGCGTCGCCGCGCTTCAGCGCCGCCAGCCCGGCCCGCGTAGCCAGCTCGGACTGACTCAGCAGCCGTTCGGCCCGGCGGGTCATGTCCTCACGGTTCAGGCGCCGCATGGCCTGCCCGTGCGACTCCCAGTAGAAGGGATCGAAGCGTGCGCGGTGGCTCCATTCCTCCAGGCCATATCGATACGCCAGAGCGCCGTCGCCGCCGTAGCCGTCCGGCAGGCGCGGTCCCTCGTAAGGCGGGATCACGCGAAATCCAGCCGCGGAGTACGGGTCGCGATAGGCGACGTAGTCGGGCGCCAGCCAATCGGGCGGCCCCATCTGGCTGGCCGGCGACCGCGGCTCGACCGCGAGGGCTGACGGCGAAGTCCATTCGTCCTGCGGGTACACCACTCGCACAAGCGGCTTGACATCGGTTGACGGCCCGGCGCGGTCCGGGGCGTCGGCGGATTGCCCGCGGACTTGGCCGCATAGCGCGGCGAACAGCAGCGACCCGGCGCAAATAGTCCATCGCGAGGTCATGGGCTTCTCCCGATTCGGAACCGGTCGCGCAGCGCTCGGAACCGGGCGGCATCGCGGCACCCCGGCCCGGCGAGCCGGCTTTCCCAATACTGTAAGCATAGCCGCGCCGGGCGGAACTTGCCGAAAAATCGCGGGGAGGCGTTGGCCCGACGGTCGCTGGCGAAATCGGCCCGTCGCAAGGCCGCTCAGGTCCTCACGACGGCCAGTCACGCGGTCCGCAGGAAAACAGCAGCTCGTCGCCGACGATCGGAAACGCCCGCAGGTAGTCGTTGATCGAATCGACCGTCACGGCCTCCACCGCCGCCAGCCGCTCGTCGCTGCTGCGCACGTGGTCGTGGCTCTCCAGGTCGTCGACGATCTGCATCAGCCGGGTACGCGGGTTCTCGCCCTCGATCGCCAGTTGGGTGCGGCGGCGGTTCTTGACGCGCTGCACTTCCTCATCGCGAAAGCCGTGCGTAGCCACGAGCCGGGCCTGCGCGCGCAGCGCGGCCAGCATCTCCTCGCAGCGCTCGGGCTCACCGTCGACATAAAGGGCCATGACGCCGCAATCCTGATACGCCAGCCACATCGCGCCGGCCTGCGAGCAGATTCCCTTCTGCACGATGTTCCAGTAGCAGCGTGAATTGAACCCGCCGAACAGCGACGTGAACGCCTCGATCGACTCCGCCCGCGGGTCCGCCACCGCCAGCGATGGGAACGCCAGGATCAGCGTATGCTGCTTGAACTGCGGCAGCCGTAGCTTGTACACGCCGTGCTTCGGCGGCGGCGGCGGCGCAATCCGTCGACGCTCGCCGTTGGAGCGGACCCAGTTTTCGCAGAGTTGCCCGGCGGCGGCGAAGACCGCGGCTGGCTCGACCTGCCCCGTGGCGATCAGCGTGACGTTATCCGGGGCGTAGCGTGCGGTGAGGTACTCCACCATCGCCTGGCGCGGGAGCGCCTCGATCGATTCCTTCTCACCGAGGATCTCGTGTGCCAGCGGATGGCCGGGAAAGAGGGTCTGGTGCAGGAAGTTCCAGACGTGATGCCCGAAGTTGTCGGCGTTCATGGCGATCTCTTCGAGGATCACCTTGCGCTCGGTTTCATAGTCCTCCGGAGGCAGAATCGGCCGCATCATGTCCGCCAGCAGCTCGAGCTGGTCGGCGGCGCGAGCGCTGGGCAGCCAGCCGTAGTAGAACGTGTGCTCCTTGCCGGTGAACGCGTTGTAGATGCTGCCCAGGTCGTCAAAACGCACGTTGATCTGCTCGCACGTGCGCCGCCGCGTGCCCTTGAAACACATGTGCTCGAGAAAGTGGCTGACGCCGTGCTCGTGAGCAGACTCCCAGCGCGAGCCGGTTCGGATCAGAAAACCCAGAGCGGCCGACCGGACGCGCGGCATGGACTCGACGACGACGCGCAGACCGTTGGGCAGATAGTGCTCGTTGATCGTGATTGGCATGGACGGATTGTACGGGCCAGGACCGACCCGACGCGATCCGGGCTCTTCGGCCGGCACCGCCGCCTCGCCCGGGGCTACTTGCCGCAGTCCATCGGCGCCGGAATCAGGCAGATGAACTCCAGCGCGCCGGCGCCGGTGTTGCGGAACTGGTGCATCTCGTTGGGCGGAACCCAGATCACGTCGCCGGCTTTGAACGGCCGCTCACCCTGGGCGCTCTGCGCGAGCCCCTCGCCGCGCAGAATCAGGATCTCATGCTCGTAGTCGTGCTGGTGATGCGGGGTATATCCGCCGGGGGCGACCTCGAAGTGCCGCATGTGGAACTTCCCGGCACCATCCTCGGATCCGACCAGCATCCGCATGCGGGCGCCCTCCGCCCCCGGCATGCTGACGGGCTTCTGCTCGTGCTCCTCGATCGCGCGCACTTTCACGATGCCACCTCCTCGAAACCAGCCGGGATGCCGATCGCCGGGACTGGCGGCGCATGTTCCCGGCGCTTCCGGCCGGGCGCCAGCGCGGCCGACGTTCTCACGCGCTGACCACCCACGCATCCGCGGCCCGCGCGTACGAGACCAGCTCCTCGGGCTTGAAGAACAGGTTGATCTCGAACGCCGCCGTCTCCGGCGAATCGCTGGCATGCACCAGGTTGTATTGCTTGTCGAGGCCGAAATCTCCACGAATCGTGCCGGCGGCGGCCTCCCGACCGTTGGTCGCGCCCAGCAGGTTCCGCACGACGCCGATGGCGCCCGGTCCCTCGAGCACGGCCACGATCACCGGCCCGCTGGTCATGAACCCGACGAGGTCCTTGTAGAACGGGCGTTCGCGATGCACGGCGTAGTGCTTCTCGACCTGCTCGAGGGGCGATTTCTGAAGCTTCATCGCGGCCAGCCGCAGTCCCTTGTCCTCAAAACGCGTCAGAATCCGGCCGACCAGCATGCGGTGCACGCAGTCGGGCTTGAAGATGATGAGTGTGCGTTCCATATTCGCTCCGCCCGGAGGGTCGAGTTTGATCTTTAGCGCGATTGTAGCCAAACTGGCAGCCAAGTTCATGCACGTGGACCGCACAGCTGTGAAGCGAGCCGCACCGATCGGATGGCTGGTACTGGTGTTCGCGGCCAGCGGCTGCGCCCCGGCCCAGCGGGCGCTTACGCCGCAGCAGCACGCCGCGCGCGACGCTGCCGGTGCGATTCTCGAGCTGAATCCGCTGGCCAACTGGACGGACTGCTTCAACCGGCTGGTGGCCACGGGGCCGGCGGCTTTGGATTGGCTGATGGACCAGCCACCCGTCGCTGCGCCGGTCGCACCCGACGACCTGCGGGCGATGGTGCATCACTCGCTGATTCGGCTGCTGGCCGACCCGCGCGGCGCCCCCCGGCTGAGCATTCAGTGCCTGGACACCACCGGCGGCCTGCTTTCGTTCGAACCGAAGGTGCGCGGCCGCTCGCTCGGGCCCGTGCATCAGCCCGCACCGCAGGCGCCGCGCCGCTGGCACGACCTCTACCCGGCGGAATTCGACCACCGGCTGGCCGGCGAGGTGAACGCGGAAGACGACCGGCGGGCGCTGCGCGACTGGTACCGCTCGGGGCCGCGCGGCGGTCCGTCGCGCTGGGGCGCGACCCCGCTGACGCCGAAGTTCGAGCACGTCGTGCCGATGCTGAGCCGGCGCTATGCCGATCTCTGGTCGTTCGACCCGCACGATGCGATCACTCTCTGTGGCGGTGCGGTCGACCCGCCGGCGATGATCAGCCAGACGACCTATGACTACAACGTGGTGCGATCGGCATGCGTGTGGCTGGGTACGACCAGCCGTGATCAGCAGCAGATGCAGTTGATCGAGCTGCTGGCCAGCTCGAACGAAACCGTCGCGCACAACGTCCGATTCGCCTTGCAGTTCTGCCCGGACCCGCGCATCCGCGAAGTGCTCGATCGGTATAATCGAGCGGAGCTGTCGCCACCAAGCCGCGACGACGGTCCGCGCGACGATGCGAAGCGCCCCTGGTCGCTCTGACCCGGCTGCGCCGGGCCGGTGGCTGTTGGATTGCTGTTCTTTGCCGCACCCGCCGCCGTGCCGTGCAACGGAGTGCCGTGTTCATGACCTGGCTTCGCATGCTGCTCGGCGCCGCGGCCCTCGGCATATCGGCCGCCGGCGCGTCGTACTTCTTCGGCACCTTTCCGATTCGCCAGCTCGAGCAACAGGTCGGGCGGCTTGAGGATGAAAAGGCCGAGTTGATCGACTACGCCCGGCGACTGAGCGCCTCGCGCCGCGTCGCGCAGGTCGAAGCGCTGCACCAGCGCACCGACGGCGACGGCCGCGTCGTCACGATGCTGCTTTGGCAGGAGATCGGCAGCAACGGGATCCTCGGTAAGCCGGTCGCGATCGAAGCCGTCGGACGCCAGATTTACTTCGAGGCACTCGTCATCAAGTTCGAACCGCAGTTCGTCGGCGCCGGCGACAACGAACGCGGGGCAAGCCTGGCGCTGTTCCGCCGCATCTTCGGAGATCAGCAGACGCCACAATCGGCGGATGAACTGGACCGCGCCGCGCGGCCTCCGCTGGACGATCCGCGCGTCGCCAACCCGCTGCACGACCGGCTCTGGGATTTGTTCTGGGAGCTGGTGGACGACCCGAAGCTCGCGACGCAGTACGGCGTTCGCGTGGCGCAATGTGAAGCGCCGGCCGTGCCTGTTAAGCCGGGCGATCTCTGGGAGATTCGCCTGGATGCCGTCGGAAGCCTGAATCTCAAGAAGCTGGGTAGCCGAATCATTCCGATCGACACGGCGAGCGCACAAACAAGCCCATGAATCGCGAATCCGCTCGCGCACAGGCCCGAAAAAAGCTCGGGCGGCAGTCAGTGGGCGCCGGGGGGAAACGCCACAACCGAGCAGGCCGCCCGAAGATCCTTTGTCTGACGCAGGGAATTAGCGGAGCCGTTCCCCCGGGTCAATCCGTATCCTAGTGAATCGGCGGGAGAATACAATCCGATCCTCGCAAAAATGGACCGGCGCGTCATGTTCAACCGCGTCCGACGATAACCAGTTTAGTCACAATGGCTTAGGAATATGCGCCGCGGACGCCGAACTCCTGAGTGAACTGGCGGGCAGCCGAGCCGAGTGCGTCGCGGTCATGCAGCCTGCCACCCGATCGCGCCCACGACGGCGCGCTGCCACGCTGCTCTCTGCGTCGAGGCGGTAATGCAGTCGGGGTTGCCGAGCGGTTGCCCTGTGCCGAAGTTGCCGCGCCCCTGCACGGTTGCGGCTCGCTTCGGCCGTGCGAGCCCGGCGCGCCCTGGCGCATTCGTGGTTGCAGCGCTGGTCGTTGTCTTCGGACGGCATTGTCAGTGCCGCCGATCGCGGCTATCCTGCATGGCTCGCCCCTGGGCGGATGCCCGAGTGGCTAAAGGGGACGGGCTGTAAACCCGTTGGCGTAAAGCCTACGTAGGTTCGAATCCTACTCCGCCCATACTAACACTTGCCGCACATGGCAACCGAGTATCACTCGGCGCTATGTCGCGCAGCGCAGCGCACTTACCGATTTCGACGTTTTCTACGTTTTCTTCCGTCGCGCGGCTCTTCGGCGCCTTGCGCGCCGCTGACCACACGCTGCGAGAGCGACCCCCTCCGTTCCATGCGCCGAATCCAATCCCTTGCGCGGCCGGGGTCGCCCCCAGCGGTCCGCATTCGCCCTATCGCACCTTGCGTCGGGTCGGTTCGCGGCTCTCATGATGGCGGAGCGATACCCGAGAATCCTCACCCTGCTGCGGGATCAGGAAACCAGTACAGGCGCAAAGCAACCGGGCCACGGGGCGTCCGTGCAAACCCAGCATGCGGGCCGCGCCGCGCGCTAGGTCTTCAGCATGTCCAGAAAGCCTTCCAGCTTCCGCGCCCGCACCGGGTGTTGCAGCTTGCGGATGGCCTTGGCTTCGACCTGCCGCACGCGCTCGCGCGTCACCTTGAAGATCTTGCCGACTTCTTCCAGCGTGTAGGTGTAGCCGTCGCCGATCCCGTAGCGCAGCTTGATGATCTCGCGCTCGCGGTACGTCAGCGTCTTGAGCACCGCCTCGATGCGGTCCTTGAGCATCTCGCTGGTCGCCGTGCTGACCGGGCTCTCGGCCTTCTCGTCCTCGATGAAGTCGCCGAAGTAGCTGTCTTCGCTCTCGCCCACCGGCCGGTCCAGCGAGATCGGGTGCCGGCTGATCTTCATGACGCGCCGCGCCTCGCTGACCGGCATCTTGGCGTCGTGGGCGATCTCCTCGATGGTCGGCTCGCGGCCAAGGTCCTGAAGCAGCCGCTTCTGAATGTTGCGCAGCTTGCTCATCGTCTCGATCATGTGCACCGGAATGCGGATCGTGCGGGCGTGATCGGCGATGGCGCGCGTGATCGCCTGGCGAATCCACCAGGTCGCGTAGGTGCTGAATTTGTACCCGCGGCGGTACTCGTACTTGTCCACCGCGCGCATCAGGCCGGTGTTGCCCTCCTGGATGATGTCCAGGAAGCTCAGGCCGCGGTTGCGATATTTTTTGGCGATCGAGACGACCAGCCGCAGGTTGCCGCCGGCCAGGCGGCGCTTGGCCTCTTCGTATTCGGCGAAGACTTTCTGCGCCTCGCTGACGCGGTAGCGCAGGTCGTCAGGCTGTTCAAAGACCAGGTCGACCAGGCCGTGCAGCTCCTCGCGCATGGCCTCGCTTTCTTCGGCCGGCAGCTGCTTGCCTTTCTGCTTGAGCGTGGCCGCCAGCGTCTCCATCTTGGTCGTCATCGCCAGCAGCTTGCGCAGCAGGGGCGTAATGCGGCTGGTGCGCAGCGGCAGCTCTTCGAGCAGCGTGACGGCTCGTCGGCGGCGGTTGAAGATGCGCTCGTCGGCCGCCTTGCGCTCGTTGGTGGGCGTGCGACTCTCGCGCACCAGCACCCAGTCGGCCTGGTTGAGATCGAGCAGCTTGCGGACCGTTTCCAGGTTGGCGGGCAGGCGCTTCATGATGGTCGCCTTGCCCATGCTCTCGTTGGTCGAGATCTTCATCGTGCGGTCGAACGGGCTGCGGCCGTCGGCCACCGCCTGCATCATGTCGACCGCCTGGCGCATGACGTAATCGTTCTCCAGCACGCGCCGCCGGAACGCCATCCGCGTCAGCTCGATCTTCTTGGCCAGTGCGATTTCTTCTTCGCGCGTCAGCAGCGGGATTTCGCCCATCTGCGTCAGGTACATGCGGACCGGGTCGTCGATCCGCCGGGCGCTGGCCTCGGCCAGGTCGGCATCGGTGACTTCGTCCAGGCTCTCGCCGCCTTCGAGCGTGGTGGCGCGCTTGCGGCGATCGCCTTCGCGCAGCTTGTCGGCCTCGATCTCGTCGATCATCTGAAGGCCGCTGGAGTCGATGCGGTTGAGGACGCTCTCGAGCTTTTCAGGAGAGATCGCCTCGTCGGGCAGAGCTTCGTTCAGCTCCTCCCACGTGAGGTAGCCGCGCTTCTTGCCGAGCTCGATGAGCTCGTTGACGCACTGCTCGATGGGGTCGATGTCCACTGCTGTCGGACCGGTCTGCGAAGCCATATCACTCTCCCACCACGGGATCATCACCTTCGATCGATTCGCCCGCCGGCAAGCGCCGCGCCGGGCTCATGGGCTGCATGCGGCCGCGGCTGCCAACCGCGGCGTCCGCGTCCGCCTGCTCCGCCGGCAGGAAGGCATGTTGTCGGCGCCCGACCGCCAGCAACGAACGAAACGCCTGTTCCTGGTCGGCCGCCCCCCCGCCGGTTTTCGCCAGCCGTTCACACAGCGCCTGCATTCGCAAGCGCTCCAACTCCGCCGCCAGCCGGGCACCGGCGGCGGTGCATTGCTCGGCGCTGCCGGCACCCGCCGGCACGCGCTGCGCCGCCAGGCCGAGCAGCTCGATCACATCCGGCTGATCGCAGCGCTCCATCACGTTCCCGAGCGTCGGCTCGACGCCGCCGGCAGCGACCCGCTCGATCTCGGCGAGCAACGCGCCCCAGGTCGCGACGCGCGTCCGGACCGTTTCGAGCTGGGCCAGCACCTCAACCCGCCGCTCTGGCAAGCGGAGTGCCAACCCGAACAACTCCTCGACCGCCGCGGTCATGCCTGCCGGCGCGGCCCGCACCGACGCCCGATAATTATTCTCCGGCTCCCCCTCGTCAGATCCAGCCGCAGCGCGCTGGCGCGGCTCAGATCGCGCCCGCTGCAATCTCTCATACACCGAACCAGGCGGAACGCCGACCAGCTCGCTGATTCGAGCGACGATTACTCCCTGCTGAATGGGGTCCAATCCGCCAGTCGCTGTGATACTTCCGATAAAAACGAGAAGCGCTTCCAAGGCCTCGCGTTGTCCGCGCGGACCGCTGGAGGCGAGTGCCTGCCGCGTTCTCTGCCACTTGAATTCTAGCGCATCTATCGCCGAATGCAATAAAGACTTAAGTCCATCCGGGCCGGCACGCAGCATGCAGTCAGCCGGGTCCTCGCCGTTGACCATCAGCGCCACTCGAACGTCTACGCCGAAGCGCAGCGCGACCTCCACGGCCCGGTCCGCGGCCCGCACACCGGCATCGTCGCCGTCAAAGCACATGATGATGCGGTCAGCCGACGCTGAAAGCGCTCTCACCTGCGTGTCCGTCAGCGCGGTTCCCAGCGGGGCGACCGTATTCGCGATGCCGCCCTGATGCAGGAGAACGGCGTCCACGTATCCTTCAACCACCACGACTTCCCGCGCTCGCTCAATCGCGGGTCGCGCCAGGTGAAAGCCATAAACTGTGCGCGACTTGTGAAACAGCGGCGTCTCAGGCGAATTGAGGTACTTCGGCTCCTCGTCGCCCAGGGCCCGGCCGCCGAAGGCGATCACCCGGCCGGTCGCGTCGTGAATCGGAAAGATCAGCCGATTGCGCATCCGATCTTGAACGCGCCCATCGTCGCGCATCTTCAGAAGACCAGCCGCCAGCACCAGTTGCTCGCTCAGGCGCGCCCGGCGGGCCGCCTGCCGCAGCCCCTCCCAGGAATCCGGCGCAAAGCCCAGACCGAATCGCTGGATGGTCTCCGGTGTCATCCCGCGCCGAGTCGCGTATTCGCGGGCGGGGCGCCCCGCCGCCGAAAGCAGGTTGTTCTGGAAGTAGCTCGTCGCCCAGTCGACCACCTGCCGCAAGGACTCGCGTTGTTCGGGGCCAGATCCCGACTCGCCCCGGGCGCGATAGTCGATACCGGCCCGGCGGGCGAGAATTTCAAGGGCTTCGCGGAAATCGACACGGGTTGAGAGCTGCACGAACTTGAAAACGTCGCCGCCGGCTCCACATGCGAAGCACTTGAAGATCTGCTTCTTCGGGCTGACGCGCAACGACGGCTTATGGTCGGGATGAAACGGGCAAAGTCCGATATATTCGCTACCCGAGCGGCTGAGCGTCAGTCGCTCGCCGATCAGGTCGACGATGTCGACGCTCTCCAAGATGCGATCGCGTAAGCTGTTATCCATCTCGGAGCCGACGGGAACCCAGCCGCCCATCGCGCGCACCGAAGCGGTGCCCGGCGCACTGGCGTTAAGCTTAACTATAGGACCAGTTTGCGTATGTGGCAAATCGACTTGAGAATCTCGCGACAGCCCTGTCAGCAAACGCCAGCACCGAAGCAGCGGCTCGGCGGACGCGGCATCCGATCGTTGCCGCACTCGCGCGTAGCTGTCGGCTGCTAGACCCCCGTTCGATCGTCGCGAGGTTCGGGCTGCCGGCCCCGGGCGACCTCCGAGCGGGTCCGCCGCAGGTTGACGGCACGGCTCTGCCCGGAACCGCTACCGATCTCGGACGCGACCTGTTCGGAATCATCCGCCGCCAGCAGCGCCTGGGTGATCTGGTCGCCGACCGCGCTCATGCCGGTCGGCGCGTACGGCACCATCATGATGGTGCTTCGGCTGCGCGTACCGATGGCGGTCACTGAATCATAGTGCTGCGTCATGAGCACCATCTTGGTAGCTTCGGCTGGTGAGATGCCGGCGGCGGCGCAGGCCTCGACGGACTCCTTGAGACCGCGGGCGATCGCCAGCCGCTGCCGGGCAATGCCCACACCTTGAAGCTCCTTGGCGCGGGCCTCGGCTTCGGCCTCGGCGATCGTGCGGATCTTGTTGGCCTCGGCTTCGTTCTTGGCGGCCTCCTTCAGTCGCGCGCTGGCGTTGACCTTGTTCATCGCCTTCTTCACTTCCGCATCGGGCTGAATGTCGTTCACCAGCGCTTGCAGGATTGTGTAACCGAACTGCTCCATCGTGCCTTCGAGCCGCTCCTTGACGGCCCCGGCGATCTTGTCCTTCTCGGAAAACACGCTGTCCACCGGCATTTCCGGCACCAGCGCGCGCACTACGTCGAAGACGTATGAGCTGATCTGCTGGCCGGGATTGGACAGCTTGTAGCAGGCCGCCTGAACGGCCTCCTCGGCCTCGCGCACATAGAACTGCACCGCCACCTTGATGTTCACGAACACGTCGTCGCGGGTCTTGGATTCGACGTCGATCTCCAGCTCGCGCACCC
>CAYOHG010000032.1:0-13103 GCA_964403685.1 uncultured Planctomycetales bacterium | reverse complement strand
CAGCATCAGCGCCAGCACGCCGGCGCCGAGCAGGGCGGTGCGGCGGCGGCAAAAGCGCCGCCAGACGTTTTCGCGCGGCGCGTTCACGAGCGGCGGGCTCCGATGCGAATACGCGGATCGATCGCGCCGTAGGCCAGGTCCACCAGCAGGTTGAAGGTCGAAAGAAACAGCGCATAGACCAGGACGGTCGCCAGAATCAGGCTGTGATCGCGATTGCGGATGCTCTCGACAACGTGCGTGCCCATGCCGGGAATGCAGAAAATCCGCTCCACCACAAACGAGCCGGTGAAGATCGCGGCGGCGGCCGGCCCGAGGTAGCTCAGCACCGGCAGCAGGGCGTTGGGCAGGGCGTGATCCAGCAGCACCTGGCGCTCGCTCAGGCCCTTGGCCCGGGCCGTGCGGATGTAGTCCTCGCCATAGGCATCCAACAGGCTGGCGCGCGTCAAGCGGGCGATGTACGCGGCGAACGGCAGGGCCAGCGTCAGCGCCGGAAGCCATGTCTGCGAAGCCAAGCCCCAGCCGCCCACCGGCGACCAGCGCAGCCACACACCGAACAGCAGCAGCAGCAGCGTGCCTACCACAAACGACGGCAGCGAGACGCCCAGCAGCGTGAGGGCCATCGCGCCGTGATCGACCCAGGAGTTCGGGCGCGTTGCCGAGAGCGTGCCAGCTACAACTCCCAGCGCGATCGCCAGGCACAGCGCCAGCAAGCCCAGTTGCAGTGAGACCGGCAGCGCGGCGCGGAGGATATCGACTACGGTCCAGTCGTCGTATTGCAGGGCCGGCAGGTCACCGTCCCAGAAAAGCCGCCGTGGCCAGATCCACAGGTAGCGCTCCCAGGCGGGGACCGGCTCGATCACTTCAATCAGCCCGCCCTGCGGTCGCTCGCGCGATGGCGCTTGCGCGGCGCGCAGGACGCGCCGGTCAAAATCACATGCCAGCCGTTTCTGGGCGCGCACCTCCGGCGGCAGCGGGCGATCGGCGGTTTCCAACCCGTCGCCCGGCGCTGCCAGCACCAGCAGGACCGCGGCAACATACACCACGGTCAGAACCAGCGGCAGCGTGGCCAGTCGAGCAAGCGCGTAGCGGAGCATGGCGGCTCGAAGCGTAGCGGTCGGCCCGGTTGGTCACAATGTTGCAGCTCCCGGCCGCGCGTGCCGCTCGTACGCCAGCGCGATCAGCCTGCGCCTTGTCGGGTGCCAGGCGTCGCAGAATCGGTGGTTGAAAATTCCCCAGTGGGCCGGGTAGTGTGGTGACAACGCGACGTCGGCACGGCCAGGTCCGCCGGCGCGCGGCTTGGCATTTCACCGCTAGTGGCCACCGCGGCCGAATTATGAGAGGAGGAGGCGATGCTTCGAGCGATGATCGTTCGAGCGGCGAGCGCTGTGACCGCCGTGTGGCTGGCGAATGTCGCCGTCGCGGAGGTAGTCGACGTGCCGATTGACCCGGATCAGTCGAGCGTGGACGTCACCGTGTGCGTGTTGACCGGCTGCGATGCCGATGCATCGCCGGTTGGCGGGACGCTTCGCCTCGACCTGGATTCCATCAGCGCGCCCAGCAGCGCCACACTGGTGGACTTTTCGCTGGATGCGACCGAGCCGATCGACATCTTCATTTCGCTGGGCCTGGGCAGCACGCTGACGGCGACGGCGACCGATGTGGCCCTGTTCTACGCGACACCCGGCACGCCAAACGGTCCGGTTCCAATCATCGGCGATGATGCCACGTTCTTGAACGTTCCCGTGCAGATGGCGGGATCGCTCGATTACACCGCCGCGGGGCTGGTCTGCACCCTTTTGCAGGGTTCCGGGTATCCGTGCAGCGACGTGGTTGACCTGGGCGCCGGCGGACCGACCAACGCGGACCAGATGGTCATCACCATCACGTCGCAGGACCGCGTTGTGACGATCCTCAGCGTCGTTCAGGTGGTGGTGCCGCTGGACCCGGACAACCCCGGGCTGGGTGACGTGACGGTGCTGGCGACGCTGCGCGGGTCGGTATTTGTTCCCTGCCCCGGCGACCTGAACAATGACAGCGCCGTGGACCTCGATGACCTTTCGCAGCTTCTGGTCCATTTCGGCCAGAGCGGCGCGTTGACGTATGCCGACGGCGACATCGACGGCGATGATGACGTCGATCTCGATGACCTGTCTATCCTGCTGGTGAATTTCGGGAGTGTCTGCTCGTAACAGCGTGCTTCCGTTCGCGTCCGCGGTGCCACGATCGTCGGGGGGTAGTCGCCATGCCGGCCGCAGCGGTCCTGATCCGCACCGCGACGGAGCAGGACGCCGCCGGCATTCTAGAGATCTACGCCCCGATCGTCCGCGAGACGCCGATTTCGTTTGAATTCGAGCCGCCCGACCAGAGCGAGCTTTGCCGGCGCATCGCAACGGTAAGCGAATTCTATCCCTGGCTGGTGGCCTGTGCGACCGGCGGCGATGTGCTGGGCTACGCGTATGCTTCCCGGCACCGCGAGCGAGCGGGGTATCAATGGGCGGTGGACACGGCGATCTACGTACATCCGCGCGCTCGACGGAACGGGCTGGCCCGAAGCCTCTACTCGGTACTGCTGGAGGCGCTGCGGCGACAGGGGTTCTACCGGGCCTACGCGGGCATTGCGCTGCCCAATCCGGCTAGCGTTGGACTGCACGAGGCGATGGGGTTTGTCCGCGTGGCGCATTATTCGCAAGTGGGATACAAACTTGGGGCGTGGCACGATGTGGGCTGGTGGGGGCTGGCGCTGCGGCCTGCGACGGCGAGCCCGTCGCCGCCGGTCGCTCACAGCCGCATCAGCGGCACAGCCGATTGGGCGGCGCTGCTGAGCGGCAGCGCCGCTGGAATACGGGTTTCGGCGCGCGACTGACGCATCGCGTATGCATCCGAGCCAAGACCGTCGGGGCCGCTTCGAATCGTCGCGGATTCGAGCGCTGCCCCGACGGATTCGACCTGGCGGACCGATGCGCTACGGCAGGACGTAGCGGCTGCCCAGCTTGCCCGGCAGCGGCTGGCGCTTGAGTTTCCTCTGTTTCACCAGCTCGCCCATCTGCGTGTAGGGGTCACCGCTGCGGTTCTCGGAGCGCCAGCGCTTGACGATATCGGCGCTGGTGGCGCCGTCCTTGCCGCCGGCCTTGACCACGTTCAGGATCATCTGCCAGCCGGGGACGGAGAATCGGCGGCGTTTGCGGCGTCCCTTCTTTCCGGCCGCGGCGGCGGGAGCAGCGACCAGGGGCAGCGGGTTCTTGCGCGGGCGGCCCGGTCCGCGGCGCGGCGCGCCGGCGGGCGCTGCGAGCCCCAGACGTGCGAACGCGTTGTCGATTCGGGCGATTGCATCCAGATGCGTTTGGCGCTCGGCCTGCAACCTTGTGATCAAACCGACCAGTTCGTCGACAGTTGATTTCACCATGCGATTCCTCGATGCGGGTCTCTGTTGGTCGATCAGGTGAAGACCCGGGTAAACCTGATTCGGTGTCGCGACCACGCTGAACCACACGCACGACCGCGCCAGGCTGCCGTGTGGTGCGTTTCGACCCCTGGATTCTCTACAGTTCGCTCCAGAAATCAAGGCGCCGCGGCTCTCCGTAGCACCCCGGCGTGCTGAATTATGTATCTATGAAACGGGCCGCCCCCAAACTGGCACCATGACCCTGTTGCGGCGGCATCCCCCGCCGCTGGCTCAGGCAGACACCCATCGGCGGTCACTGCGGTCCGATTGAGGCCATCCGGCCTCAGGAAGCCAGCCGTTGGGACCATTGCCGAGTTTGAGCTCCACTTTCGGCGCAGGCTGGGGAATCGACCGTTAGGCCGTGATGACACGCTCGATCGACCAGTACAACCCCACGCACGCGATGGCGACGGAGGCCGGAATCGCGACCGCGGCGCGATACCAGCGCTGCGTGCGAAACCAGCCGCTGCACGCCAGCGCCGCCGCGAGTACCGCGAGTTGTCCCAGTTCCACCCCGGCGTTGAAGGCGATCAGCGCTGGGACAAACTCGCCGCGCGGCAGCCCCAGTTCATTCAATACCCCGGCAAACCCCATACCGTGCAACAGCCCGAACGCGAATACGAGCGCGGGCCGCCAGGCGTGCAGCTCCCGGGTGAACAGGTTCTCGATCGCCACGTATGCGATCGACGCGGCGATCAGCGGCTCCACCACCTGCGACGGAAGCGCAAGCACGCCGTACGTGGACATCGCCAACGTTAACGTATGTGCGATCGTGAACGCGCTAATCTGCCACAGCAGGGGAGCCAAACGCGGACTCAGCAGATACAGACCGAGCACGAACAGGATGTGATCCAATCCCGCCGGTACGATGTGCCAGAAACCCAGCACCAGGTACTCGGCCACGGATCGCAGGAGGGCCGGCGACCGGCCCGCCGAAGCGCCGTCGCCAAGCTCGTATGGCGGGCTTTCGTCACCTCTTTCGAGCACGTGTCGAATTCCAGACAACGCTGTCTGATCGAGAATGGTCAGGTGAACCGGCGGGAATCCGCGCGAAGCAAAGAACGTGAATCGCCGGGCACCGAGCGGGATGAGTCCCGTGAATCGCGCGGTCGTACCCAGAACGGAGGGAAACCCCCGGCGCATGGCGGCTGGCGTTGCGTAGTCAGGAAACGTGATGGTGGTGTCCGCCGGCTCTCCGTCAAAGCGGATGCGCACCCGCCGCTGGAGCATGCGTTGCAAGTCGACCACGCAGCGCTGAAACTCGTCCGGCGGAAACGCCTGAATGTGCTGGTAGATCAGCGTTGAATCGGTGCTCGCGTCGACGCCGAGCGCCAGCGCGTCCAGGTCGAGCGTCATGTCGATCTGGTAGGTGCCGTCCGAGCGCAGGATCGCCAAGGTCTCGCAGAGCGTGAAGTCGTGCGCCGCCGCGCGGTTGGCCAGGAGTCCGCTGAGCGCGATCGACGCTATCCAGGCGATGGCCCACGCGCACCGAGCGCCGCGCGAAGCTTGAAGCGTCGGCATAGACGACCCCGGTCTCAGCAAGTGACCCGCAGAATCCAAGTCGCCGCGTGCAAGCCGAGCCAGATGCCTCCGCAGGCGGATAGGACCGGCATGACGGCGTGTCCCTGGGAAGCCCGCAACATGATGGCCACGATCGTCAGGGCGCCGAACGTAATGGCCGCGAAGGCCAGCGCCTCGGGGCTGCTGCGGTAGTAGAAGAGCATGCCCAGCGGGTAGCCGGCCATGCCCGCCCAGAACAGCCGGCGCTGGCGGCGCATGACGCGCTCGTTGGCGCGCTGGTCGAGCTGCGCGGCGCGGGAGACAAATACGTCGGCCGCTGTCAGGTCGAGACCGCACTCCGGGCAGCGCGGCTCGCTGATCCCGTACAGGTTGTAATCGCAGCCGGGGCAGTGCGGCGCGTTCTCTCCGACAAGGGCGGGCGAGTTGAAGCGCGCGGCATCCGGCGGCGGCGGCAATGCGGGCTCGGCGGGCACCAGTGGGAACACGTCGTCGTTGGTTTCAGGCGGGACCATCGCTGCGGGAGTGTATCCGTGTCGAGACTGAGCAACGAGCGAATTCCGGCCGCTGACGCCGATCAGCCTCAATAGGCCCCCAGCACTTTCGACGCCAGGTCCGCGGGCATGACCTCATAGCGGGCCGGCTCCATCGAGAAGCTCGCCCGCCCCTGCGACAGGGAGCGCATGTGTGTGGCATATCCAAACATGGTTGACAGCGGAACTTCGCAGTCGATCACGTGATTGCTGCCGCGCAGGCCTGTGCCGGTGATAACCGCCCGGCGGCCCATCAGGTCGCTGTTGATCGCGCCGAAATACTCCTCCGGCGTGACGATCTCGGCCTTCATGATCGGTTCGAGCAGCACCGGGCCGGCCTCACCCAGCGCCTTGCCCACCGCCATCGCGGCGGCGGTCTCAAACGCGACCTCCGAGGAATCCTCGGCGTGCTCCTCGCCGTCGAGCAGGACGATTCGCACGTTGATGAGCGGATACGAGCCCAACGGGCCGCTCTGAACCGCCCCCCGCGCGCCCGATTCGATCGCGGGCAGGAAGACATTCCGGACCTTGCCAGCCGGAATGTGATTGACGACCGCGATGGACTCGCGGCCGGTTTCGGCCGCAAATGGCTCTACTCGCAGGCGGATCACCGCAAACTGATTCCGGCCGGTGCCGGTCTGTCGGACGAAGCGACCCTCATGCTCGGCGGCCCGGGTGATCGTCTCGCGGTACGCCACGCGTGGCTTGCCGATCCGGACGGCCACGTTCATATCGCGTTCGAGGCGGTGGCAGATGACCTCCAGGTGCAGCTCGCCCATGCCAGAAATCAGCGTCTGGCCCGTTTCCTCGTCGAAGCGGAAACGGAAGGTCGGATCACTGCGGGCCAGCATGTTGAGAGCCGTCAGCAGCTTGTCGCGGTCCGCCGAGGACTTGGGTTCGATCGACAGGCTGATGACCGTTTCGGGAAACTCGATCTTCTCGAGCAGTACCGGCTTGTGCGCGTCACCGATCGTGTCGCCTGTGAAGGTCTCCTTCAGCCCGATGCCGGCAACGATGTCGCCGGCCCGGGCGGCGTCAAGCTGCTCGCGGCGCTTGGCGAAGACGCGGAACAGCCGCGAAAGGTTTTCCTTCCTGCGGCGGGCGACGTTGACGACGCGCGAACCGGCCCGCAGCGTCCCCGAGTAAACCCGGATGTAGTACAGGTCGCCGTGGGCTTCCGCGACGATCTTGAAGACCAGGGCGGCCAGCGGCCCCTTGGGGTCGCAGGTGCGCTCCACGATCCGGGCCGTGTCGTCGGGGTCGTGGCCACGCACGGGCGGGATGTCCAGCGGGGACGGCAGGAAGTCGCACACCGCGTCGAGCAGCGCGTGCGTGCCCATGTATTTCAGCGACGATCCCGACAGCACCGGCTGGCATTTCAGCGCGATGGTTCCCCGCCGCAACCCGGTCATCAGTTGCTCGTCGGTCAGCCCGCCATGCTCGACGTACGCGGACATCAAGGCGTCGTCGATCTCGGCGACGCGCTCTTCGAGTTGATGCCGCGCGGCCTGGGCCTGATCGCGCAGTTCGGCGGGAATCTCGCCCGGCACCAGCCGCGTCTGCTCGCCGCTGCCGTCGTAGGTGACGGCCTGCATGCGGACCAGGTCGACGTGCCCGCGGTAGCTGGATTCAAAACCGATGGGCAGTTGAATGGGTAGGGGGTTGCCGTGCAGCCGATCGCGGATGGTACCGACGGCGAAGTCGAAATCCGCCCCGGTCTTGTCCATCTTGTTGATCAGGCAGATGCGCGGCACGCGATACTTGTCCGCCTGGCGCCAGACGGTTTCGGATTGCGCCTCGACGCCTTCGCGGGCGTCAAAGACGGTGATCGCTCCATCCAGCACGCGCAGGCTGCGCTCGACCTCGGCGGTGAAATCGACGTGCCCGGGCGTGTCGATCAGGTTGATGTGGCAGTCACGCCAGAGGAATGAGACGGCGGCCGAGTAGATGGTGATCCCGCGCTGTTGCTCTTCGACGTCGAAATCGGTGACGGTCGTGCCTTCGTCGACGTCGCCCATCTTGTGGATCGTGCCGCTGAAGAACAGCAGCCGTTCCGTTGTGGTGGTCTTGCCGGCGTCGATGTGCGCGGCAACGCCGATGTTGCGGATATGGGATAAGTCGTCCATGGGCCGGTCCGGCGCGCCCGGGCGGCGGTCCGGCGTGGAGCGGTCGCCCGAGCAGGAGGCGAGACTATAGCGACCGCGTTGCGCTTTCGCCAATCGGCGCGCGTCGGCGGCTACTGCCGCGGCAGGGTTGCCGAGGAGTCGAGTTGCTCGCCCGTGTCCAGCGCCAGTGGAGCGGTGATGTTCACGTCGTAGTCGGTTGCGATGGTGATGGTGAGCGTGTCGCCGGCGACGCTGACTTCAACCGTCTGCACGCCCGGGCCGCTCTGGGCCAGGCTGCCGCGGACTTCGTCGTAGAACAGGTCGTAGACGATTCTCGCGGTGCTGGCGGTGTAGGTGGTCTCGGTCACGGTGATGTCGAGAGTGGCGCTGCCGCCGTCGAGTGCGATCGCGATGGTCTCGGTTTCGCCGACGTCATTTACGCTGGCGATGGAATCAGGCGTGGAGACAAACCCCAGGATGGGGATGGCCAGCGGGATGCCGGCGTCGTCGAACTGAAACGTAACCGTGTGATTCTCGTTGGCCGGGTCGGTGAAGGTGTCGCCGACGTTCTGGATGCTGGCGACGACAATGGTTCCGGCGAACGTGCCGCCCAGCAGGGCGGTGCTGTCTCCGCCGTCGTCGCTGTTGTCGTTGCTGATCCCATCGTCGCCGCCGTCGTCGGTGGAGCCGCCGTCATCGCCCGAGGCATTGTCGTTATCGGCGCTGCCGTCGTCGGCGGAGCCGTTGTCGTCGGACGAGCCGCCGTCGTCGTCGCGCGGTGGAACGGGCTCGGCGTCGATCGGGTTGTTATCGCCGCCGCCGGTGCTGTCCGAGACATCTGTGCCGTTCCCGTCAGCGGCGTCGCCGCCGGTGTTTTCATCGGTCGTGGGGCAGCCCGCAATCGAGGCCAGCGCCAGCATCGTGGCCAGCATCCAAACCGACTTTCCCTGCAACATGGCGTACTCCCCTCCGCAGGCCTGCAAGCCCGGTCCACCGCCGGTATCGGCCCGAAGCTGCCTCTGATTACTTCTAAATCGTAGGGCGACAGGCAAGCCCGGACCATTGCCGTCCGGCACATCACCACGAGGTTATTGGGCCTCGAGTACGCCGGTGCAGTCGACGGTCTCGCCGGTGTTCAACTCGATGCCGGCGGCAAGCTGCACGACGTCGTACTCAACGGAAACGGAGTATTCGAGCGAATCGCCGTTGAGCTGCAACTCGATGGTCTGCCGGCCGGTCCCTTCCTGGTTGAGGGCCCCACCCAGGGCCGAATAGTCAATATCGATGACGATGATGGCGCTTGTCTCGGTGTAGGTCGCCGAGTCGACGCGCACCGCCTCCGTGATCGACAGCCCCGACGAGGTCGATGTCAGCGTGTCACTGTCGCCGGAGCGCGACAAGTCCGCCGTCAGGTCCGGAGCGCTTGAAAAGCCGAGCACTTCGACCTCGGTCGGAAAACCTTCGGCGTCGATCGTGATCGTGAAGGTCCGGCGCGTGACGGACGGGCTGCCGCCGGTGTCGCCGACAAACTGAACCGTTGAGCATTCGATTTCACCGGACCAGGTGCCGGCCAGAGCGGTGGCGCCGGTGCCGCCACCATTGTCGTTGTCGTCAGTGCCGCCCGAGGGGCAACCGGCAACGAGCAGTCCGCACAGCGCGGCCAGGATCCCGAGCGACCAGAACTTCGCGTTCACAACTGACTCCTCGACCTCGGCGAGCAGCCCCCGCCGGTCCGCTCCGGCAACGGGCTGGGCCTCACCAGCACTGAAATCGTCCACCCCGGCAGGACTCTTAACGCATTATGGGCGCGTCGGCAAGTCGCGCGGTCATAACCTTTGAAACGGCAGGAGCTTGAAGCGCGCCACGAACGCGATAGGATTGTCCTGGGGAGGCACTGGCGGAAATCATGAGCGCGCTGGCGATCATTCCGGCCCGATACGCGTCCACCCGATTTCCGGGTAAGTGTCTGGCACGCAGGACCGGGAAGTTCCTTGTCCAGCACGTCTTCGAGCAGGTTGCCAGGGCCCGCCGCATCACCCGCTGCCTGATCGCGACCGACGACGAGCGCGTCGTCGAAGCGGTGCGGTCCTTCGGCGGCGAGGCGGTGATGACGCGCGCGGATCACGTCAGCGGCACGGACCGGATCGCCGAGGTCGTCGCCGGGCGCCCCGGTGCCGCGGACGACATAGTCGTAAACGTGCAGGGCGACGAGCCGGAAATCGAGCCGGCGTACCTGGATCGACTGGTGGCGCGGCTGGAGGCGGATCGGGAAGCGCCCGTGGCGACCTTGGCGTGTCCGTTTCCAGACGGCAGCGAACCGGCGGACCCGAATTGTGTGAAAGTTGTTCAGAATCGGTTGGCGCGGGCGCTGTATTTTTCGCGGGCCCTGGTACCATATCCACGAGACAGCGCTGGGCGTCCGATCGGCGACGGCTGGTTGCTGCATCTCGGTGTGTACGCGTACCGGCGTGGGTTCCTGCTGACGTTCGCGAGCTGGAGCGCCAGCCTGCTGGAGCGGATCGAGCGGCTCGAGCAACTGCGCGTACTCGAATACGGCTACCCGATCGCCCTCGAGCGGGTCGAGACGGCCTCCGCGGGGATCGACACCCCCGACGAATACGAACGCTTCGTGCAGCGGTATCAATCGTGTGGCGGAAGACTGGCGCATGGTTCATGAACGTGTTGAGGCCCAATGAGCAACGAAAGCCTTCTTAGCGCCGTTCGAACGCAATCCGTTGACACCGAGTTTTATCTACCGATGCCCGCCGGCTACAAGACCGGCCAGACGCGCTACGTGGTCGTGCTCGGCACGGTCATGAGCGGCCTGGGCAAGGGCATCTTCAGCTCATCGCTGGCCAAGTGCCTTCAGGACAAGGGCCTGTCCGTCGCGCCGATCAAGCTCGAAGGCTACCTCAACATCGATTCCGGCACGCTCAACCCGTATCGCCACGGCGAGGTCTTCGTCCTCGACGACGGCACCGAATGTGACATGGACCTGGGCACCTACGAGCGGGCCCTCGACCAGGACCTGACGCGGCTCAACTTCTGCACCAGCGGGCAGATATATCACCGCGTGCTGGAGCGCGAGCGCACCGGGGGATATCTCGGCCGCGACGTCCAGATGATCCCGCATGTCACCGGCGAGGTGAAGAACCGCCTGCGCGAGCTGGCCGTCGCCAGCCGAGCCGACGTGGTCTTTGTCGAAATCGGCGGCACCGTCGGCGACGTTGAGAACGCCTACTACATTGAGGCCATGCGTCAGCTCGCTTTCGAAGAAGGCCGCGGCAGCGTCTGTTTCGTCGCGCTGACCTACGTGCTCGAACCTTCCATCCTGGGCGAGCAGAAGAGCAAGGCGGCGCAGCTCGGCATCCGCCGGCTGATGGAGTGCGGCATCCAGCCGCAGGTGATCGCCTGCCGGGCGCAGAATCCGGTCACGCAGACCGTGCGCGAGAAGATCGCCCTGTTTTCGAACGTGCCGCCCGCCAACGTCATCAGCATGCATGATTGCGACAGCATCTATCTGATCCCGGACATGCTCCGTGGGGCCGGCTGCGACCGGGTTGTCATCGAATGCCTCGGGCTTCAGGAACGGGTCGACGAACCCCGCGAGCGCACCGCGCGGCAGGGTTGGGTGCAGTACGTCAACCGCCTGCGCGCGTCCACCCGGCAGGTGAACATCGGCATTACCGGCAAGTACACCGCCGTTCGCGACGCCTACGCCAGTATTCTCAAGGCGTTTGAGCATTCCGGCGTGCAACTGGGCTGCCGGGTGGCGGTGCAGTGGATCGACACCACCGAGCTGGCCGACGCGGAGGTTCAGCGCCGGCTGGCCGGGCTGAACGGCATCGTTGTGCCCGGCGCCTTCGGCACGCGCGGCGCCGAGGGGAAGCTGGCCTGCATTCGCTACGCGCGCGAGCAGCGCCTGCCATGCCTGGGCATCTGCTACGGTTTTCAAATGGCGGTGATCGAGTTCGCCCGCAACGTCTGCGGCATGGCCGATGCGAACTCGACCGAAATCGACAACGACTGCCGCTTCCCGGTCATCACGCTGCTCGATGAGCAGAAGCAGCTTGAAGGCCTGGGCGGCAACATGCGTCTCGGCGGGCATGACGTGATCGTCAAAGAGGGAACGATCGCGCAGCGGATGTTCGGCCCCCGCACACGGCTGCGTTTTCGGCATCGCTACGAAGTCGAGCCGCGCTACGTCCCGCAGCTCGAAGCCGCCGGAATGACGTTTTCCGGTACGACGCCGCGCTCCGGACTGATGAACATCCTCGAGCTGGCGGAGTCGATTCACCCGTACTTTGTCGGCACTCAGGCGCACCCGGAGCTGACCAGCCGTCCGTTGCGGCCGCAGCCGATGTTTCTGGGGTTGGTGCATGCGGCTCTGCGACATGCCTACGCCGACTACAACGAGCCGCTCGACTATCGCCCGCTGCCGCTTGAGCCGCGGACCGAATCGCATGCCCCGCTGGCCGAATCCCGCGGATGAGGCTGCTGACGTTCCCCGCGCGCTGAGTCCCCGCGATCGAAAACACAACCACCCGGCGTGGCCCGGCTGGCCACGCACTCGCGCGTGATCGATTTACTTCTGAGTTTGTCCGCTATCCGCGGCTGCGCGACAGAGTGCCCGCCAGGCCCAGCAGCAGCAGACACAAACTGGCGGGTTCCGGGACCACGCTGGACACCGGCGGCGCGGTGATCGCGGCGGGAATCACGAGCGTCGTGCTCGCCTGGTTGGCCGTGATGTTCGCTGCGGTCATGGTCAGGCTGTCTGGCTCGTCGCTGAGGGTGATGCCGAGGACGGCGGCCTGCTGCTCCAGCGCGCCGCGAATCTCCTCGTCGATGCGGTCGATCGGCGACTTGGGGAAGATCTGCTCCAGCCCGGTCGTGTCCACGCCCAGGCCGCTCAGCATGGCGGTCGCCAGGTCGAAGAAGATGTTGCCTTCGACGCTGATGGGTCCGATGTTGAAGTCGGTGTCGCGGGCTTCGTCCAGTGCGACGCCGTCGAGCTGTACCTCGGAGTTGAGATTCTCGATATCGACCGAAAGTGTGTAAAACCCCAACTGGTTGATCTCGAAGTTCTGTGACGCGTTGATGAGCCCGGTGAGGGTCGCGTCCTGTGCGCCGGTCTTTCCGCGAATGCTGTAGGTCAGGTTTCCCGCCAGCAGCTCCGCGTTGAACGTCGGGATCGGCGTGGTGGTGATGCCGAGAGTCGCCTGCGTCGCGCCCTGCAGCTCGACCTCGAAGCTACCGAAATCGAGCACTTCGGGGCGGCCGCGCGTGTCCAGCCCAAACGTACGGTCGAATTCGAGGTCGTAGCCATTGCCGGGCTGGTTGGGCACGATTCGCAGCCGGCCGAAACGCTCGCCGTTCTGCTGGCCGCCGCCGGCCGTGGCCGAGAGCGGCGTGCCGCTGGGCGTTGCGAGGACTCCCAGGCCGAAATACAGGTCTTCCCAGATGCTGGCACTGGCGCTGGCCGCACAGGCCAGCACAGCCAGCAGC
>CAYOHG010000031.1:0-13132 GCA_964403685.1 uncultured Planctomycetales bacterium | reverse complement strand
GGTGGCTGCTGCTGGTCGGCGGCTGCGTGCGGACCAACGCACCGCGCTGGATTGACCCGGTAGCGCACGTCGACACGGGAGCCGGCGGCGCCGTCGGCGTTCCGGCCGAGACTTACGCCGCTAGGCCGGCTGACTCGCCCAGTGAAATCGGATCTTCCGGCCCTGGCCCGCGAGAAGGCGCCTACCGGTCGCCGGACGGCAAGCGGATTGCGTTCACGCGATTGGGGCCTCGCAGCGGGGAGTCGGAGATCTGGACGGCACCGAGCACTGGTGCGGGCGGAGCGCGTCTCGTCGCCTATGGAAGCGCACCATCATGGTCTTCGGACGGGCAGCTTCTGCTTTTCGAGCGTCGCGAAGTAGGCGGTTCCCAGACGACGATATGGCTGGTTCGAGACGCTGCTGACGCGGAGCCGCCGGTCGAGTTGATTTGCGACTCGGCGGGAGCGTGTGCGGCTCCGGCCTGGTCGGCCGATGGGCTCTGGATCACGTATCAGGTCGTCCGGCCGGGTGATCCCGGTTGGGGGGCGCGGATTCGGCGGGTGCGATCGGCAGACGTTCTGCCGGCCAGCGCCATGAGCGCGGATGTCGCGGCGGATCGGGGACGGCCAGACCAGGCAACGACGGAAAGAAGGCTCCGGGCTGGCCTGCGCGTCTCGGCTGGAGATAGGCGACACGCCGCGATCGAGCCGGTCCGCGGCGAAGTTCCAGCGGTTTCTGTTTGCGGTGAAAGCCAGGACGCCGAAAGTCCAGGTCTCGCCCGGCATGACTGACGGTCGTGCGTCGAATGCGGCAGAGAATTGTCAATGAAGGGTTTACGCTCGCACGCACGGCGGCCTAGAATATCTGATGAGGCTCCCACCTCGGCAGTCGTCGGATTCTCGACACCCGCGCGTCGGCGGTTGATGGTCGGTTCTCGCGACCCCGTGAGCGTTATTCTCTTGGCAGGTTGCATGGGCATTATCGGGTGCGCACAGCTTGATTCACGCACGACGGCGCGCGCGCTCCCGCCGTCGCCGGGCCTGATCGTCGCCGTGCTGCCCGTCGCCAACTTGAGCGACAGCCAAGAATGGGATCCGGTCCGGGTGACCGACATGGTCGCCTCAGAATTCCTGGCGTTTCCCGGCTTGCAGGTCGTGCCGGTGAACCGCGTGCTGGCGGCACTGGCGGCGCGCGGCGGCTTGCGTGTGGCCGACGCCGCGGATGCGCGCACACTGGCAGAATCGCTCGGCGCTGACTTGGCCGTGTTGGTGGCGATCACGGAATTCGCGCCCTACGACCCGCCGCGCGTGGGGATTGTTATGCAGTGGTATCCGACGCGACATCTCGCTTCGGAGGAAGTGGCGCTGGCGGCGCATCCAGGCGGCCTCCAGCCCGGCGCGTCGGTGCTCTGGCGAGCGCAGCGGGTGTACAACGGGGCGGACGAGAATCTGCGCAACGAACTTCAGGAATACTCGGACGCGCGGCCCGGGCACGAAAGCCCGTTCGACTGGCGCGTGCATACGAAATCACAGCAGTTGTTCCTGCGGTACTGCTGCTGGTCGCTGATCCGGACGATGTTGATAACAAACCGCTGGGCGGGACTGGCCGACAGCGTAGATGAGGCGGAGGCATGGGCGGCGGCGAGCGTCGGTGTCTGAGCCTGGTGAAGAACGGACACCGCTACGAGTTCTGGTACCCCGAGGGGCGCGAGGCGGATGTGCTCGCGTCCTTCGTGAGCCTGGCCGCGGACCCCGACCAGGAATTCGACTGGTTTGATGCCGCCGTGCTCAGCATCCAGGTCGGCCGCCAGCGGCGAACATGCCTGAACGCGGCGCGCTGAGTCGGCAGCGTGCGTGAACAGGCGCGAACCACGAAACGCGAGTTGTGCCCGTGCTCCTGCACCTGAACCGTGATACGACGATGAATACCAGTGATGCCCTGGTCGAACAGTTCCTCAACTACCTGCGGGGAGAGCGCCACTTCTCGGCGCACACGGCCCGCTGCTACGCCGCGGACCTGGAGCAGTTCTGCGAGTATCTCGACGCGCCCGAGGCCTTCGGCGCGCGGCCGCGGGCTACAACACAGAACGGCACCGGCGCGCACGGCGTCACCAGCGGGGCCCGTTCGATCTCGCCGGAATCCACCGCCGAGATTAACCGGCGGCTGTTGGGTGTCGACACGGACTCGGTGCGGCAGTTCATCTCCGTGCTGACGGAGAAGAACTACTGCAAGAGCACCGTGGCCAGAAAGCTGGCGACGCTGCGCAGCTTCTACAAGTTCCTGGTGCGGCGCTCGTATCTGACCGGCAACCCGGTGCTCTCCATTCGCACACCCAAACAGGAAAAGCGGCTGCCGAAGTACCTCGAACTCGAGCAGATCGAGCGGCTGTTCTCCAACTGCGACGTGTCGACGCTGCTGGGCGCCCGCGATCGGGCGATCCTGGAGACGCTCTACTCCACCGGCATCCGGGTCAGCGAGCTGATTGCACTCAATGTCGACGACATCGATCTGAGCTCGAACATCCTGCGCGTTCGCGGAAAAGGTAAGAAGGAACGCGTCATTCCGATCGGCCCGGGGGCCGTACAGGCGATCCTGCACTATCTCGATCTGCGGCGCAGCGACGCCAGCCTGACCGCGCCGGACGTGCGGGCACTGTTCATCAACAAGCACGGACAGCGGCTCAGCACACGCAGCGTGCGGCGCAAGCTCGACAAGTATCTGCTTCAGGCCGGCCTGGATCTGTCGGTCAGCCCGCATACGCTGCGGCACAGCTTCGCGACGCACATGCTGCAACGCGGCGCCGACCTGCGCAGCCTTCAGGAGCTGCTCGGGCATCAGAGCGTCAGCACGACGCAGATTTACACGCACCTGACCGAGCGCAAAGTGCGTCAGGAATACGACAAGGCGCACCCGCGGGCCTGACCCGTGCGGTGCCGAGGTCACCACGTACTGCACAGCCCGCCGCATCGCGCGGCGGGCTCTTGTGCTTATGACGCCTCAGGCATCCGCGCGCGTCGACGAGGCGCGGTGGAAAAAACAGACCCCGCGTGCATCACGCGGGGCCATTGTCTTTGTACCCGTGGTGCGGGGATGCACTCCCCGCGAGCGTTCGAGCCTAGCGGCGCCTCAAAGCGAGCGCGGCACCCACCGCCAGCAGAGCGATGGCGGTCGGCTCGGGGATGATCAAGTAGGTGCTGGTGGCACTGGCGGAGTCCTGCGGTGTCACCGTGAAATCGAAGACCGCCTGCATGTCCGTCACGGTCCCCGGAATCGCGACCAGCCCGCCGGTAAAGCCGTTTTCGGTGTCACTATCGAAGGCACCCGCGGAAATGCTGCTGACGAATTCCGCAAATGTGCTGCCGCTGTTGTAGAGGGCCTGGTACGCCCCGCCGCCGGGTCCGTTTCCGGTAAGCGTGCCGCCGCTGCCGTCGGCACTGGAGTCCGTCAGCGTAATGCCAACGCTGGCGACGCCCTGTGCGCTCGAGATTCCGGGGAAGCTAAGCACCGACGAAGAAATCACGAAGTGCGTCGGCGCATTGCCCGCCTGCACCGCGAAGATCAGGTTGATCTGCGGATCGCCGACCATCGAAATGACCACGTTGTCGATCATTCCGATGAGGCTGGTGCCATTGTTCAGCGTGTAACCACCGCCGGACCACGACCAGGTATCGGTCCCGGAATCGTAGTTCACGTCGTCGGTCATCAATTCCCAGGTGTCGGTGCCCAGGTCGCTGGTCGCCTCGATGCTCAGAAAAACGCTGCCGACATCGGCAACCGCGAACACGGGGAACGAAACACCGATCGCGCCAGCGAGAAGTGCGCGCAACGTACAGGCGAAGCTCGATCGCATTGGTTCTCTCCCTCCCGGAACGTGAGCCAAGTGCGTATGGACTGTCTCAATAAAGTGGCTTATAGCTCGCGTGTCCGAGAAAGTCAACCTATTCGATCGATGGAATCGTGAGCGGCGTGCGAATATCGGCCCGGGCGCGTTCCCGAGAGCCGTGCTTGCTGTCACGCTGTGCTGGAACTGACCGATAACTCATTCTCAGCAGATTCTCTGTCCGGCCGTACGAATCGAAGTACTGGCGCTCGAATCCCTCCACGCGCAGGCCCGCAGCCGCGTAACAGCGCACCGCCGCCGTGTTCTCGCGGAAGACGACCAGCACAACCCGCCGCGCTTGCAACGTGTGCTCGGCATAGCTGAGCAAGCCGGTCGTTAGCGCCAGACCAAGCCCCCGTCCGCGGCGGGCCGGGTCTACCAGCAGGTGCCCGAGCCAGTACTCCCGTTTCGCACCGCTGAGCACATTGACTTCGCCGTAGCCGGCCCAGCGCCCCTGTGGGTCGGTCAGCAGCCACTGCGATCGGTCCGCACCGCTCCAGCTTCGCACCACGTCGGCCGTCAGCGGGGGCGGGGTGCGCGGCGCGACCCAATACGCTTCGGCCGGGGAGCGCACCCAGGACGCGACGTGTTCTCCGGCGGCCGGCACGAACGGTGTGAGTCGCGCTGCCGCGAGCGGCGAACACTTCGTGCTCGAGATGTCAGCGACGAGTCTGGTCATGGAACCCGGCGCATGCTCGCGTCTCGCCGGTCGCGAAGTCAAGCCCGCGCCCGCACGGTGGTGCGCGCGAGTATTGCACAGGGCGACACCGCCTGAAATGGCAGCTCGCGTCTGGCGCGCCAACTCGCACGAATTCGATGGGGCGGGCACAATTCGAGCAAGCGGGCGACGTGTGAAACGGGAAGCTGCGTTGTGCGAGGCTTGTCGTGGCGGACGCGATTCCGACGACGTTGAATGGCTACCCCGTGCAGACGCGGAAGCTCGAGATTGGCGGTCGCGCGCTACGGCTGCTGGGTCCGGCGAACTTCGAAACGCTGCTGGACGATCCGCGCGTAATTCGGCGGTTCGCGCAGGATGAATACATGCCGTACTGGGCGGATCTCTGGCACGCCGCCGCCGCGCTGGCTGAGCGGATTGCGACGGCACCGGCACCGGCGCAATGCGAACCGCCTCCGACGATGCTGGAGCTGGGCTGCGGCCTGGGGTTGGCTTCGCTGGTGGCGTTGGCGCGCGGCTGGCGAGTCATCGCGTCGGATTACGACGACGATGCTCTCGCGTTCGTCCGTGCCAGCGCCAGGGCCAGCGGACTGCCCGCTCCGCAGACGCGCTATGTCGATTGGCGCGAGCGTTATTCCGACCTGCGGCCGGACTGGATCGTCGCCTCGGAGATTCTCTACGAGCGCCGCCATCTGGAGCCGATCGCGACGTTTCTTGCCGCGCACCTGGTTCCGCACGGTCGGGCGACGATCGTTGACGGCTGCCGTACGGTGGCCGACGGATTCGAAGGCATCGCGTGCCGCGCGGGGCTGTGCGTCGAGATTTCTTCGACGACGTACGCCGGGCCGCGGCCGGGGCAGGTCCTGCCGGCACGGATTTTCGACCTCCGGCTGATCGACGCCATCTGACAGTCGCTTGAGAGTGGATCCCAGCCGCGCTCGGCTGTGTGCTTCTGTGCGCACGGAGCCCGGCCGCCCCCGGCTGGGTTCTACTTCTGCATGATCTGACCCATTTGGAACCCTGACAGCAATCTCACCGGGTTATCGCGGGGGCGTCGCCACGGCACCGGACCCAGCGCGCGACCCCGTCGTGCGCGGTCCGCGCGAAGCGCTCAGCGCGTGGCGGCGGTAAAGTTCTCGGCGACCTTTTCCCAGTCGACCGCGTTCCACCACGCGGCAACGTAATCCGGCCGGCGGTTCTGGTAGTGCAGGTAGTACGCGTGTTCCCAGACGTCGAGGCCCAGGATCGGCGTGTGGCCCTTCATCAGCGGCGAGTCCTGGTTGGGAGTCGAGTACGCCGCCAGTTTGCGGTTTTCGTCGACCACCAGCCACGACCAGCCGCTGCCGAAACGCGTGACGGCGTTGTTGCTGAAGGTCTCCTTGAACTTCTCGAACCCGCCGAAGGTGCCGTTGATCGCGGTCGCCAGGGCGCCGGTCGGGGCGCCGCCCTTGTCGGGTCCCATGATCCGCCAGAACAGCGAGTGGTTGTGATGGCCGCCGCCGTTGTTGATGACGGCCTGGCGGACGGCGTCAGGGACGTCGGCGATCTCACGGAGCAGCTTATCGATCGGCTTGGCGGCGTGCGCGGGGTGCGCCTCGAGCGCCTTGTTCAGGTTCGTGACGTAGGCATTGTGGTGCTTGCCGTGGTGGATCTCCATCGTCCGGGCGTCGATGTGCGGTTCGAGCGCACTGAGCGCGTAAGGCAGCGGGGGCAGCGTATGCGCCATGATGGGCTCCTTTCTCGGGGCGGACGAGTCGACTGCGGGCCGGCCACGGCGCGCGTGACTCCACGGAAACAGGACGCGAAGCACAACTCCGCGCTACTCCGATACGCCCCCGACGAGGCGCGTGAGTCGGCGACACCAAGAAGTGTAGACGGCGCGCGACCCGGGTCAACCCGTGGCGCATCCGGCGGTTGACGGCTGCGCAGCAGCGACTGACAATCCGGCCGGGTTCACTTCGTCAGCTTTGCATGGCAGAGGCAGGTGCAATGTGAAATCCTGGGAGATCCTTCGCGACGCGACCGAAAAGGTAGGCGTCAAGGCGCTGGCCAACCGGCTGGGGCTGAGCACCGCGCTGGTGTACAAGTGGTGCCAGGAGTCGCCCGACGACGATCCGGAGGCATCCGGGGCGCGCAATCCGCTCGACCGCGTGGCGATGATCTACAGCGTTACCCGGGAAGATCGGATCGTGAACTGGCTGTGCAACCTGGCGGACGGGTTCTTCGTGCGTAATCCGCGCGTCGACCCCGGCGAGCAGGAGGAGCACCTGCTGGAGACCACGCAGAAGTTCGTCGCCGATTTCGCCGAGTTGCTCTCGGCGGTCAGCCACAGCGTCGAGAACGACGGGAAGATCACGCGCGACGAGGCCGACCGCATCCGCCAGGTCTGGGAGAAGCTCAAGACCAAGGCCGAGTGCTTCGCGGTCGCGTGCGAGCGCGGGCTGTACATGCAGAAGCCACGCATGCGCTAGCCGGCACGCGGCGTCGGGGCGGCGAAGCGCCTCTCCATGGCGAGCGTCGAAGGGCGAAGTCCACACGGCGAACGCGAAAAGAGCCGCGGGCGCGAACGGGCGTGCTCTTCAATCCAAACTCCGCATTTCGTTATTCGACGTCCGCGATTGCCTCAACGAAGAGCCTGGTGTCATACTCGATTGACACCGTGCCGTCGACCGCGAAGCGCGCGAAGAGCGCTTCCAGTGCGGCGATCATTTCATCGAACCGCGGGTGTCCGGCGGCGGGCATATACGAAGAGGATAGCAGCCGACCGCGCAGACCGGCGAGATCAACCCGCTGCGCGTTCGCGAACACGCGCGCCGCCGGCTCGCGGCCGAAGAACTGCGCCAACCGCCCGGGCGCGGTCGCCTGGCGATGATCCACCTTGGCATAATCGATCGCGTAGTGCCGCAGGAGCGCCTCGTATGCGCCAAGAAACGGCGTATCGTCGCGGCGCTCGTTCCACAGCAGCGCGACCCGCCCGGATGGCTTGAGAATCCGCCGGAACTCGCGCCGGCAGGCTCTCACGTCGAACCAGTGAAAGGCCTGGGCCGCCACCACCCAATCCACGCCGCCGGCCGTCAGCCCGGTGGCCTCCGCGCGTCCATTGACACTGTGAAAGTCGCGATAACCGGACAGGAGCCGCTCGGCCGCGGCGCGCATCTCGGCATTCGGCTCGACGCCCCAGACCGGGTGTCCGCGTTTCAGGAAGAACTCGGCCGAGATTCCCGTTCCGCAGCCGACGTCCGCCAGCGCCTGCCCGCGTCGCAGGCCGAACTCGTCCCGCAGCGAGGTGTAGACCGCCTCCGGGTAGCCCGGGCGATACCGCGCGTAGTCCGCCACGCGGCCGGTAAAGCGGGTCTGCGAATCGCGGTCGGCCGCGTGACTCATACGGCTGTTTTCCGCTCGGCGATCGCGTTCGGCATTCTCACTTGGCCTCCAGCCAGTTCGGCCCAGTCGCGATGTCGACTTTCAGCGGCACGCTCAGCGGCAGCGCGGAGCACATCGACTCCGCGACCACCGCCGACATGGACTCCGCGTGCTCGGCGGGCGACTCGCAGACCAGCTCGTCGTGCACCTGGAGCAGCAGCCGCAGCGGGAGTTGCTCACCGACGATTCGCCGGTGCAGGGTTACCATCGCCGTCTTGATCAGGTCGGCGGCCGAGCCCTGGATGACCGTGTTGACCGCCAGCCGCTCGGCCTGGGCACGGGCCGACGGGTTGCGCGAGTCGATATCCGCGATCGGGCGACGGCGGCCCAAAATGGTGCTGACGTATCCGTCGCGCCTGGCGGACTCCACGCACTTCTGGATGAACTGCTTGATCCGCGGGTAGCGCGCAAAATAACGCTCGATGAAGTCGCTCGCCTCGCTGCGGCCCATGCCGGTCGCCTGGGCCAGTCCGAAGGCGGTCTGCCCGTAGATCAGCCCGAAATTCACGGCCTTGGCGCGCGAGCGCATCTCGCGGGTTACGTCCGCCAATGCGACGCCGTTGATCTCGGCAGCCACGAACGCGTGAATGTCGAGGTCGTCGGCGAAGGCGCGCCGCAGCGCCTCGTCCTGGCAGAAGTGGGCCAGCACGCGCAGCTCGACCTGCGAGTAGTCGGCGACGATCAGGCGCTCAATCGGGCTGCGTGGGATGAACGCCCGGCGGATTTCGCGGCCCAGCTCGCTGCGGATGGGGATGTTCTGAAGGTTCGGCTCGCTGCTCGACAGCCGGCCGGTGATGGCCCCGGTCTGGTGAAAGCTGGTGTGGATCCGCCCGGTGCGCCGGGCCCGGGCCGCCGGCAGCGCGTCCACGTACGTCCCGCGCAGCTTCTGGATCTCGCGAAACTCCAGCAGCGGGGCGAACAGCCGATGCCCGGTTTCCTTCGCGAGCGTCTCCAGCGTTTCGGCATCGGTCGAGCGAGCCGTCTTGGTGCGCTTGACGACGCGGAAGCCGAGCTTTTCGAACAGCACGTCCGAAAGCTGCTTGGGCGAATCCAGATTGAAGCGCACCCCGGCGGCCGCGTGCACCTGCGCTTGCAGCTCCTCCGCCCGCCGCGCCAGCCGCGCGCTCATCGCCTGAAGGCAGGCCACATCGATCGAGATGCCCTCGAACTCCATCGCCGCCAGCACCGATGACAGCGGCATCTCGGTCTCGTGAAACAGCCTCGCGAATTCGCCGCTCCGCAGCCGCGGCTCGAACAGGCGATACAGCCGCCAGGTGTAGTCGGCGTCCTCGGCGGCGTACTCGGCCACCTGCGCGACCGGCACCTGGTCCATGCGAAGCTGGTCGCGGCCTTTGCCAATCAGGTCGGTGATCGGAATCATCGTGTGGCCGAGCAACTGCTGGACGATCGTGTCGAGCTTGAACGAGCCGCGCAGCGGGTCGAGCACAAACGCCGCCACCATCGTATCGAACAGCGGCCCGGCGATCGGCAGGCCGGCGTTCCGCAGCACGATCATGTCGTACTTGAGATGGTGTCCGACCTTGGTGACGCGCTCGTCGGCGAGGATCGCCGCGAGCCTGGCGCGCACCGCCGTGATCGGCAAGGCCCGCCCGAAGACCGACTGCACGGGGATGTAGTAGCCGCGCCCGACCTCCCACGAGAGCGCGACGCCGACCAGGTCGGCATCAATCGGATTGACGCTGGTGGTCTCGGTGTCGACACAAAAGGCCGGCTGGGCCGCCAGCGCACGCGCCACGGTCTCCAGCGCTTCGGGCGTGTCGATCAGCTCGAACGCGCCGGGGTCGGGAAGACGCAGCGCCTGTGCTGCTTCGGACAGCGGCGCCCCGAAATCGATGTCGCCGACTTGGCGGGCGGCCGCATGCGGCGCAGCCGTCTCAGCTAGCGCAGGATGAACAGGCGCCGGCGCAAGCGGCGGTTGGGGCGCCTGGCTGGCAGCGGGCTGCGGCGCCGCGGCCACGTCCGGCACGCTCAACCCGCCGGCCGGGAGCTGCTCAGGCAGCCGCCGAAAGCCGAGCTGCTCGAAGATCGGCCGCGCGGCCTGCCAGGAGAAACCGCCGACGCTGGCCGATGCGAGACTGAGCTCAATCGGCACGTCATCGCGTAGCGTGACCAGCCGCCGAGTCGTCTCCATTTTCGGGGCGAACGCCAGCACATTTTCGCGCTGCTTGGGGCTGAGCTTGTCGGCGTTTTCGAGCACGCCGCGGGCGCTGCCGTATTGCTGAATCAGCCTGGCGGCGGTCTTCGGGCCGATTCCGGCGACGCCGGGAACGTTGTCCACGGTATCGCCAATCAGCGTCTGGGCCTCGATGGCCTGCTCGGGTCCCCAGCCTTTGAGCTCGACCAGCCGCTCGGGCGTGATGAACTGATCTTGGCCCGGGTCATAGAGTGAGACTTGCGGGGTGAGCAGTTGCTCGAGGTCTTTGTCGCGGCTGACCAGCACGACGTGCAGCTCGTCGGCGGCGTGCCGCCGCGCCAGCGTCGCCAGAATGTCATCCGCCTCGAAGCCGGCCAGGCGCAGGATCGGCACGCGGATCGCTTGGAGGATCGAGACGATCCGGTCGATCTGCACCGGCATGTCTTCCGGCGGCGGCTGGCGATGGGCCTTGTATTCGGGATAGATCTGGCGGCGAAACGTGGTTTCGTCGGCAACGTCCATCACCATGGCGAGGTAGTCGGGTTTCCGGTCGCGCACCAGGTTCAGCAGCATCTGGCAGAAGACGTGCGTGGCGCGGGTGGGTTCGCCGGTGGGAGAGCTGAGGTTGCCGAAGGGCGCATAGTACGCGCGATAAATCTGCGCGTGGCCGTCGATGAGGTAAAGCGTACGCGGCATTGGGGCGGATGGTACGTCGGCGGTTTCGGTCCGTCAGCCGGTCCGAAAACGCTTTCGCGGGCAAAAGTTCTGGATTCGGACAGAGTTGTATCCGATTCTGCTGAGAGAGGGGACGAACACAAGGAGAATCGCAGTGAATGTTCAACCCGTTTCGGCTTCTGCATTGCCGCCCGTGACCGGCCGACCCGAGCAGCCCGCCGATCCGCGCGTCGATGAGCGCCTGACGCGCCGCGAGGAGCGCATCAACACGCGCCAGGAACGCCAGGCGAAGCTCAACGAGCTGAACCCCAGCGCCGAGAAACTGCGTGTGGACGATCGACTCGAGCGCCGCGAAGAGCGCATCAACGAACGCCAGGGGGACGTCTCAGGCGACAAGCCGCCCACGGATGGTGGTTCGCTCGATGTCGACGCCTGACACTCGCCCGCACCGATAGCGTCGCCGCTCCCAGTCAGGCGATCGTCCACGATCCCCGTCACCTGCGGAGGGGCGACGCTACAGCGGGCGCCCGGCGCCGCGGTCGTTCGGTGACGCGCCGGGGCGTGCTCGTGCCCAGTGAAACTCGCGGCGCTGGCCACTGTGCCAGCCGCCCCCTTCCGCACGGTGCCGGCCTCGCTACCGCCGATAGCTGAAGTTCACATGCCGCACGCCGTGGCAGGTGAGCGTGCAACTTCCCGCCTGTCGGCCGAGGTCGACGAACTGCCGCTCGCCGCTGACGATCGAGACATCGAAATTGACCAGGTGGCTGTGCTCAGCACTGCTGCCGCTGACGCCGTGGGCGCTGTGACAGGCGCTGCACGGCGTGCGTTCACGACTGACGTGCACGCGGTGAGTAGGAAAGCTCTCGTCGTTCAAAATTGAGTTGCGATCATGGCAGGTGTAGCACAGCGCGTAGGCCTGCGGCGACTCGCTGGTAAAATCCTGCGTCTCGTAGCGCGCCGCGAGCAGGAACTCGTAGCGTGAGCCGTGCGGTCCGTTCGGGCCGCCGCCCCCGAGCTGACGCGCATCCGGGTTGTTGTGGCAGTCCTGGCAATTCAAAAAGCCGCGGCTGCGAACCTCCGGAAGCAGACTGGGTGATTCCGCTCCCAACCGCGCTGCGAACGTGACCGGGTGGGCGGAAGCGGCGCTCGGCAGAAACTGGCGCCGCACGTTTCCGGCCTCGTCGCGGTCGCGCACGATGCGCTGGTTGATCGGCACGGGATTGTCGGCGTGACAGCGGAAGCAGACTTCGTAGTAGAAGCGCGCGTCATCGACTTCGATCCCGCTGAGCGTCACGCCCGGCGTTTCCTCCATCGACCCCGGATAGAGCGGCCCTTGCAGCGCCGCGACGCGCTGGCTCAGTCCGGCGGGGCCGGGCTTCACCGCGTGCGGGTTGTGACAATCGACGCAATCGACATGCGGCGGCATCGAGCGCCAGTCCTCAGTCGGATCGTGGCGGTCCAGCAGGCGCGTGGGCCGATGGCCGCTGCGGCTGCCGTTGACGACGGTTACGTCGCGGGCCGTGATGCCGTCGTGGCAGCGCAGACACAGGTCGTACGAGCGGTCGCGCAGCAGCCGCTCGCGCTCCGCGGCGCCATGCGGGACATGGCAGGCGGCGCAGGCGTTTTCGCTCAGGTCGTCGAAGGCCACCGGCTGTCCCTGGGTGAGCAGGGCCGGCATCCGTACGGGGCTGGAAGCATGCGCGCTGCCGCGCCAGCCGTCCATCGAATGGCAGGTGATGCACAGCGCCCCTTCGCGCGTCGGTAAGCGCAGGAAGTCGCCGAACTGGTTGTTATGCGGATCGTGACACGCGGTGCACTCCAGCTCGCCGCGTTCGCCCAGTTGGATGCGATGGTCGAGCAGCGCGGGGTCGCGCAGTTGGGGGTCGCGGTTGGTCAGGGCGCGATCGTAGCGCAGTCCGATCGGATGATCGTCGGACAGGTCGTTGGTCAGGTCGGAGGGCCCGGTCGGGATGAAGGTGTGCGACATCGGGATCGGAGCATCCCGGCTGAGCACCAACCCGGGGGCGATGCTGCCATCGTGGCAACTCAGGCACAATTTGCTCGAGCCGGTCGGCTGACCGATGTTCGCGTCGGTCGTGCTGCTCGAATAGACGCGATAGTGCGTGCGCGGATTGGTGCGGTTCCACAAGGGTGCGGCGGGGCTGGCGTTGTGCGGCGTGTGACAGAAGATGCAGACCTGCGATTCGTGCGTCGCGCGAACCGGGCCGGGACCCATCTGCGACAGGTCGTGCTTCGAGTTGAGCACGCTGTCGTCGGCGCGGCCCAGTGCGACGCACCACCAGACGATCGGCAGCGCAGCGCCGCCGCGGCGCAGGATGGGCGC
>CAYOHG010000030.1:5761-13214 GCA_964403685.1 uncultured Planctomycetales bacterium | reverse complement strand
GGTGCCCAGGCTCAGGTAGAGGAAGCGCTCAGGTGCGGACAGGGCATGCCACTGGGCCCAGCCGGCGGCGTTCACGTCCGTTTCGAGCACGATCGGCCGCGCCAGCGCGCGCTCGAACAGCGCCGCAACATTGCAGCCTTGCAACGCGGGCAGATGAACGGAGCGGCGCAGAATGCGCCCGCTTTCATCGCGGATGCCGGGCAGCGCCACGCCAGCCGCCGCGCCTGGGTTGACGCCCGCATCGGGAAGCGACATGCACAGGTCGCGCAGCAGGGCGCCGAGGGCATCCGGGGCGCCGTCCGTTGGCGTTGGGGCAGTCCGCAGGTGCCGAATCGTTCCGCTCGGGTCGACGCGCGCGACTCGGCAGGTGCGGCCGCCGACGTCGATGCCGATGGTGTCCACATCGTTCATGAGTGTGCTGAGCCGCCCCGCGCCGCGCGCGGGCCTGGCGCTCGGCGGTTCACGGCGCCGACCGGACGGAGAAGGTGATGTCGATCTCGACGCTCGAATTCAGCGGCAGCTCGGCGACGCCGACGGCGGCGCGGGCATGCCGGCCGTTCTCGCCGAAGATCTCCTGGAGCAACTGGCTGCACCCGTTGGCGACGAGGTGCTGCTCGTGGAAATCTTCGTGCGAAGCGACGTAGACGACCACTTTCAGCACTCGGGCGATGTTGTCGATGCCGCCGACCGCGCCGTTGGCGACGGCCAGGGCGTTGATGGTGCAGAGCCTGGCGGCTTCCTGGGCCGCGTCGAGCTTCTGCTCGAAGCCGACCTGCCCCTGGTACGCGACTTTGCCGTCGCGCACCGGTATCTGCCCGCTGAGCAGCAGCATGTCCCCGTGCCGCACAAACGGCACGTACGCCGCGACCGGGGTCGGCATGGGCGGCAGCGTGATCCCCAGTTCCTTGAGCTTCTCACTGGGCTTACTCATGCGGTGGCTCCGTGGGGGCCGCGTCGGGTTCGCTCGCCGGGGCGATGCGCAGCAGTGGCTCGGGTTCGGGCGCAAGGGCGTCCAGCGCGTCGCTTTCGTCGAGCAGAAACAGGTAGATATCGCCGTGAATGCGGTCCTGCTCAGCGACGAGGCGCCGTTGGCGGATCAGCTCGAGCAGCGCCAGGAACAGGCCGATGATCTCGGCCCGCGTCATGCTTTCGACAAACAGCGACTGAAAGCTCCGCGGTGTTTCGGAGTCGAGCGATTCGAGCAGGCCGGTCTGGTACCACTCGATCGGCCGCTCGTCGTAGCGCACCTCGTGCAGACCGGGGCCGCGGCCGATCGCCGTCATCACCCGGCCGAAGGCGCGCACCAGGTCCCACAGCTCGACCTCTTCCAGGTCCAGACCGCGCAATTCCGGGGGCAGGTCGCCCGGACGGCGGACGAAGCGCTTGCGGCGCTCCTCGGCGGATTCGGCCAGGGCCGCCGCCGCGTCCTTGAAGCGCTTGTACTGGAGCAGTTGCCGCACGAGCTGGTTGCGTGGGTCGGCGGAGTCGTCTTCGAGCGCTTCCAGCGGGGGCGTGGGCAGCAGGGCGCGCGATTTCATCTCCAGCAGCGTCGCGGCCAGCACGAGGAAGTCGCCGGCGGCGTTCGGGTCGATCTGCTCCAGCACGCGCACGTATTCGAGGTACTGCTCGGTGAGCCGCGCGATGGGGATGTCCTGAATGTCCAGTTCGTCGCGGCGGATGAGAAACAGCAGCAGGTCGAGCGGACCCGAGAAGACATCGAGCTGGACGCGATACTCGTCCGTCACGGTTTCTTCCTGGCGCAGGTGATCCCGCAGGCGCTGCGGACGTCTTCCATGACGGACTGGGCCACGGCGCGGGCCCGTGCAGCGCCGGTGCGCAGTATATCCTCCACGTCGTCGGGGCGCTGCACCCAGGAATCGCGAGCCGCGCGACGGGGGCCGAAGGTCGCTTCGTGCAGCTCGACCAAGCGCTTCTTGACCTCGCCGTAGCCGACGCCGCCGGCGAGGTAGCGCTGCCGCCACTGCTCCAGTTCGTCGGGTGCGGCCAGCAGCTTCAGATGGGCGAAGAGGTTGCACTGGTCGGGGTTCTTGGGCGCCTCGACCGGGGTGCTGTCGGTCTTGAATTCCTTCATGTAGCGCCGCTTGACAAGTTCGGGCGGGCTGAAGATGTCGATCGTATTGCCGTAGCTCTTGCTCATCTTCTGTCCGTCGGTTCCCGGAACGACCGCCGCGGCGTTCAGCCGCGCTTCGGGCCGCGTGAAGACCGGCCGGTAGGTGTTGTTGAAGTAGCCGGCGATGTCCTGCGTAATCTCGATGTGCTGCACCTGATCGCGCCCGACGGGAACGAGGTTGCTGCGGTAGATCAAAATGTCGGCGGCCATCAGCAGCGGGTAGTAGAACAGGCCGACGGACGGCGTGATGCCGCGGGCGGTCTTATCCTTGTAGGAATGGGCCCGCTCCAGCAGACCCATTCCGGTGACGGTGGAGAGGATCCAGGCCAGCTCGGTCACCTCGGGCACATCGCTCTGGCGAAAAAGCGTGGCGCGGCGCGGGTCCAGCCCCAGCGCGAGGTAGTCGATCGCCACGTCGCGCGTCAGGTCGCGCAGCCGCTGCGGGTCCTGCACGGTGGTCAGCGAGTGATAGTTCGCGATGAAGTAGAAGCACTCATCGCGCTCCTGAAGCTCGATGTGCTGGTGGATCGCGCCGTAGAAGTTCCCCAGATGAAGGATCCCCGAGGGCTGAACACCAGACAGAATCCGCATGCCTCGCTCCTGCCGACCAATGGCCCGCAGAGTAGAACACAGCCGCCGCGGCGCGACAAGGGAGCCGTCGCGCGGATGGTCGCGGCGGGGTTCTCCGCTATGCTGTCGGCGGCGCGGTGCCGGGGCGCTCGCGCAGGAGCTCGACATGATGCAGGTGCTGGTGATCGACATGCTGGAGGGGTTTACGCGGGTGGGGCCGCTGGCCAGCCCGCGCGTGGACGCGCTCATCCCGCGGCAGGCGACGGCGCTGCGCGCGCTGCCGCCGGGAAGCCTCGTCGTGTTCGTCTCCGATGCCCATGACCCGGAGGATTTCGAGCTGCGGCGGTTTCCGCCCCACTGCCTGAACGGCACCAAGGAAGCCGAGGTGCGCGAAGAGCTGCTGGCGGCGGTGGCGCAGAGCGGGGCGCGGATCGAGCACGTCCGCAAGTCGACGTTCAGCGGGTTTTTCGGAACCAAGCTTGATGAGATCATCATGTCCGCGCCCAGCCCGCGCTGGACGGTCATTGGCTGCGTGACGGACTGTTGCGTCGAGGCCAACGTCGCCGAGCTGGTCTACCGGGGCCGCGACGTCGTCGTGGTGCGCGAGCTGGTGGATACCTGGGACCTGAGTTACGAGCAGGCGCGCGCCCAGGGGCTGGCGGCGGCGTACATCCACGAGGCGGATTTTGTGAACGACACGTGGTTCGGGCGCCGATTGCCGGCCATCTGGGGAGTTCGCGTAGCGGAAACCTGGGCCGAGGCCCTGGCGCTCGAGCGCGGCTAGCCGTCCGACGGTCCGCAGGCCCAGCCGCCGTCGGTTCGCTCGCATCCGCGGCTTTTCGCCGATTCGGGATCTCGAGTCGGCTTCGTCAACGGACGGCGGCCGCAGGCCGCGCTTGTCGCCGGCCGGACGCCCGCTAGCATGCTCCAATGCCGCAGCTTCCGATCAGTGATGAGTACTTCAACCGCTCGGCGGCGATCGTTACCGACACGCCGCTGTTTGCCACGCGCGTGCGCTACTGCGTGTTTGCGCGGCACTCCGGTGTCATCTGCGGGCTGAATCGCGCGGTGACGTGGATCGACGAGCAGTGCCTCGGGCCGGTGACCATCCGCGCCATGAGCGACGGCGAGCGATTTGAGTCCAACCGCGCCGTGCTGGTGATTGAAGGTCTGTTCGGCGAGCTGGTGAATCTCGAGACGACTTACCTCGGCATGCTCGCGTTCAGCGGGGCCGCGACCGAGATGGCGCGGATCGTCGCCGCGGCCGGCGACGTGCCCGTGATCGACATGTCGCCGCGGCATTACCCCTACGAGATCATCGAGCAGATCGCCTACGCTTCGGCCATCGGCGGGGCCCGCGGCACCAGCACGCGCGCCGGCCACCGCTACGTGCAGCGCTGGCTGGGGACTGGTGACGGCGAACAGATCCGCGTCGGCCAGGCTCCGCCACACGAATACCGGCTGTACGGCAGCATTCCGCATTGTCTGAACGCGGTCTTCGACGGCAGCAGTGTTGCGTCGGCCAAGGCTTATCTCGAACATTTCCCGGATGTACCCCTGACTGTGTTAATCGATTTCGAGGGGCGCGAGCTGGATGTCTGCCGCGAGGCGGCGAGAGCTTTCGGTGAACGGCTTTACGCGGTGCGGCTGGACACGCACGGCGGGCGGATCCACCAGGGCGGGCACGCCCGGTCGGACGCGAAGATGGTCGAGCGGATTCTGCGGCAGACGGGCGATACGCCGGAAGTACGCGCCGCGCTGGAGCGGTTCGGATTTGGCGCGGGAGTGACGATCGAGGCGGTTTACAACGTGCGCGCGGCGCTGGATGAGGCCGGAGCCAAGGCGACGCGCATTTTGGTCAGCAGCGGCTTCACCGCGGAGAAGGTCGCCGCGTTTCGGGCGTGCCAGGCGCCGATGGACGCCATCGGCACGGGCAGTTGGGTGACTTTTCTGGTGTTCACGAGCGATATTACACACGTCTTCGAGGCCGGCCGCTGGGTAGACCGCAGCAAGTGCGGCCGCGGCGACGAGATCCGCGTGCCCGAGCTGCCGGTCCGCGTGAATCGCTGAAAGCCACCTGCATGCCGCCTTACCGGAGGAGCGCGAGCGGATGAGCGACGACGTACGCAACGCGACCATCATCGAGCGGCACGACCTGAACCCGGCCCTCTTCATCATCAAGGTGCGGCCGGATGCGGGCGAGGTGCCGGCGTTCGAGCCCGGCCAGTATGTCTCGATTGGGCTGCCCAAGCCGCAGGCCGACTCGGCTGAGACGCCGCGTCCCGGCTCGGGCGCGGCCTCGGAGCGCGTGCGGCTGATCCGCCGGCCGTATTCGATCGCATCGGCCAGCACGGTGCGCGACCACCTGGAATTCTACGTTACGCTGGTGGAAGAGGGGCGGTTCACGCCCCGGCTGGCCGGCTTGAGCGTGGGTGACCGTATCTGGATGGATCAGCGCGTCTTCGGCGAGTTTACGCTGGAGGGCGTGCCGGCGGGCCAGCACCTGGTATTCGTCTCGACCGGCACCGGCCTGGCGCCGTTCATCTCGATGCTCCGGACGTATTACGGAAAGGGGCGCTGGGAACGCGTCGCGATTCTCAACGGCTGCCGGTTTGTGCGCGACCTGGGGTATCACGACGAGCTGTGGCATCTTCAGGCGCGCGATGCGCGCGTGGTCTACCACCCGATCGTGACGCGCGAACCGGCCGATTCGAAGTGGCGCGGGCTGCGCGGGCGGGTGCAGGCGATCCTGGCGGAAGACAGCTTCGAGGGGCTGGTCGGCTGGCCGCTGGACCCGCAAGAATGCCACGTGTTCCTGTGCGGCAACCCGCAGATGGTCGACGAGTGCGAGCAGGAACTCCTGGAGCGCGGCTTCCAGTTGCACAAGCGGCGCGAGCCCGGCAACCTGCACCTGGAACGCTACTGGTAGCCCAGGTCCGGTCCGGCGGCTGAATCGGTCCGGCTCGCGCCGGCCAACAGGTCGGGATACGCATCAGTAGCTTAGAAAACTCAGGTGCAGCTCGGCATGCCGCAGGTTCAGCGCGATACGCTGCTCGTGACTCAGCTTTCCGAAAGCCGGACTGGGAGGTGCGGCGGGCTCGTCGCTGGCCAGCCGGCGCAGCGCCCGGCGCAATCGGTCAGCCCCCTCGGCGCAGGGCAGAGCTTCGGTGCCGGCCGTTCCACCGGCGACGCCGGGTATCCGCACGCCGGCCGGCATGCCGTCGCGCAGATACGACTTCAGCTTCATGCGCAGCAGCAGGCGGATGAACCACGGCGCCGGCTTGATCGGAAAGCCGTCGTAGGCGTAGTTGATCCACGCGGCGAGGTGACCGAACACCTGTCCGGCGGTCCAGTTGCCGGCGTTTCGCAGCGCGCCGGCCGCATCCGCCGCCGCGATGCGATCCACCTCCGCCAGCAGATCGTCGATCACTTCGAACCGGAGTTTCCGGCGGTTAACGACCTTGGCGGTATCGATCGCCTGACTCATGCGTTGTTCCCTCGAAGCGGTGTCCGCCTGGATCAACCCGGCTTGTCCGGGACGATGTCGGTTTGCAGAGTCGCGTCGGCTGCCGGGACATAGGTCGTTTCGATCCCCAGCTCGCGGCGGACGATGTTGGTGCCCTGCGCAATGGACGCGGTCTTGAAGAAGGCGATCTCCCGATTGCAGCCCTGCCGCCCGAAGCCGCAGTCGGTGGAGACGATCAGCCGTTCAGGTGGAATGTGCGTCAGTGCCCGTCGGATCGTCGCGGCCACTTCCTGCGGCTGCTCGACCTGAAGCCGACGATGGCTGACGACGCCGACGCAGATTTTCTTGCCGGCGTTGCGCATGTACGGGGCGAGCAGTTCGATTTCGCGCAAGTCGCGGTCCTTGGTCTCGATGGTCCAGACGTCGCCGCGGGCTTCGCTCATGTACATGTCGAGCGAGGCGGCGTAGCCGTCATTCTCGATGACGCGCTGCATGTTGGGGTTGCCCCAGCAGGTGTGGATCCAGATCTCGACGTCGTCGAGCCCCCGCACCTCGCGGTTGTAGCAGTCGAGGTAGAAGCGTACTTCGTCGTGGTCGCGGCCAAACGTGTTGGCCATGAAGTGCAGGCAGGGTTCCTCGATCTGAATGCAGCGGCACCCCGCGTCGCGCAGGGCCAGCAGCTCCTGGTTCATTGCCTCGGCCATATCCCAGAGCACCTGCCGCTTGTCCTGGTAATGCGGCGTGTGCACGTCGAGAAACAGGCCCATGACCTGTGTGCAGCACGTACCGAAGCGGACGGGTCGGCGCGTGCGGGCCTGCGCCATCCGCCAGATCTTGGGGTAATCCAGCGGTCGGTGCTCGATCGGTCCGACCACGCGCGGCCAGCGCCAACCGGTGTAGATTTCATTGAGCAGCGTTCCCGGCGGGTACTTCAGCCAGGGCGAGCGCGTCGCCCAGGATTGCAGATGATCGCCGGCGAACCCGGCCCAGCGCTGCAACGGATAGTGATGCCATGAGCGGCCGGCGAAGTCCTCGTCGCAGTGAAGGTCGCCGTGCGTCAGAATGTCGATGCCGGCCCGCTCCTGGTCGCTGATGACAACCGCCAGTGCGTCCTGGAACTTCTCGCGGAAGCGCACGTCCATCATGCAGGTGTCGAGCGGCCGGCCCCACATGCTCTCATCCATCCAGCGCGGCCGCGGCCACGAGCCGGTGACGGTGCACGGAAGAACTCGATCGGCCGTAATGGTGAGCATGTCGTACCTCGCGAGAAGCGGGCCGCCCCCCGC
>CAYOHG010000030.1:0-5751 GCA_964403685.1 uncultured Planctomycetales bacterium | reverse complement strand
GGGGCCGCGGCCGGACCGAACGCGCCCCCAATCGCTCTACAGCGACCAGCCCGAGCGATACTCTCGGCCGATCAGCCGGTTCGCGGCCTCGTGGTTGTTCACGCGCATGCGTTCGGCGTCCCACTCAATCGGCGCGTCTACGCGCCGCGCGATGTTGCCGAGGTGACAGATTTCGGTGACCAGGGCGCCGTAGGCGAAGTCGGCCCCGGCGGCCTGGCCGAGCTTACAGGCCCGCACCCAGTCCTGCTCATGCGAATCCGGCACCCGCGCCAGCGTTTCCGGCGGGCGAACAAGGGCCTTCATGGCGCTCTCGGGGATCAGCCGCGGACCCTCGCCGTACGTTCCGCACATGATCCGGCCTTTGCTGCCGTGGAAGATCACGCCCCCTTCGCCGTCGCCCATCCGTCGCTCGGGCTCCAGCTCCGGCGGGCGCGGGGCGCGCAGTCCGTCATACCAGCGGACCGTCACCGGCGGCCACTCGCCTCGCGCGGCGAACTCGAAGGTCACGACGCCCGCGAACGAATGCACGTGCTCGTTTCCGCCCAGGCTGCTCGCTTCGACGCGGGTCGGCGCGCCCAGCCGCAGCGCCCAGACGACCGGATCGAGCGTGTGCACCCCGCGGTCGCCCATCATGCCGCAGCCGAAGTCCAGCCACGCGCGCCAGGTGCAGGGGTGATAGGTGGGGTGATACGGGCGCAGCGCAGCGGGGCCGAGCCACAGGTTCCAATCGAGCGTCGCGGGGGCGTCGGGCGCGTCGGCCGCGGGCTCGTGCAGCCGCGAGCTCCACCACTCGTGCCCCCAGGGGTAGTACGACAGGGCGCACCAAGCATCCACCGCGCGCACGTCGCCGATTGCACCTGCGGCGATCCACTCGCAAATCAGCCGCGCGCCTTCGCCGGAGTGCCCTTGGATGCCCATCTGCGTCACGACCCGCGTTTCCCGAGCGACCGCGACCATGCGGCGGGCCTCGGCGATGTTGTGCGTCAGCGGCTTCTGACAGTACACGTGCTTGCCGGCCCGCATGGCGGCGATCGAGATGACGGCGTGCGTGTGGTCGGGCGTCGCGATCACGACCGCGTCGATGTCTTTCTGTTCCTCCAGCATCTCGCGGTAGTCGCGCCACACCCGCGCATTCGGGTACTTCTTGAAGGTCTTCGCGGCGTACTCGTGGTCAACGTCGCACAGTGCGACGATGTTCTCGCTCTCAAGGGCGGCGAGATTCGCCGCGCCCATGCCGCCGACGCCGATCCCGGCGATATTGAGCTTCTCATTCGGAGATGTGCGTCCCGGCCGGCCGAGAGCATGCCGCGGCAGGATGGTGAGTCCCGCGGCTGACATCGCGGTGCCTTGCAGAAACCGACGACGCGTGATGGGTGACGGTGGCATGGCGGCGCTCCTGGGTCGGGACGCGCCGGCGCGGACGACCGGCGCTGACAACCGCATGGTACGCGCGCCACGGCGTGTCGCCAAACGAGGCGTCGCAGTGCGTGACATGGCGGCCTGGCGTGCCGTTCGGGCGCGCCGCATGGGCGCCGGAGTCGGCAGCGGGGTTGCATCGGAGTTCCTCTAGAGATTTCTGGGGTAATAGCGACGGAGCCGCTCTCGTGTACCCCGGCGGGCCGCATTCGGCTTCCAGCGGCGGGCGGATTGGCCTGCGGGCGGCGCCATTTCGGCTCGGGCCGGGGGCTGGGCGGCTCGTAAAATGAGTGAATTCAGGCAAATCAGGCAGTTTTTTGCGGGAATTGTAACGGGTTAAGCCTTGTTTAACATTCTTGACAACCCCTAGATATGGTATGTACTGCTTCGCGGCGATACATATGGACGGTTGAATCTGCGTGTATCGCCTGAGTCTGCCCATATTAACAATTGCGCTGCGCCGGTGTCATGCCATTTTGCCATTTGAGCCGTCAGACTTTCTGCTACAGTGTCCGATGTCGAAAGACGTGTGGGTTCGCGTGGGAACGGGCGCGGCCCGCAGAAAACGCAGAAGCTAACAGATTTGACAAGTGAATCCCGGTCGGTGGTTTCGCTCACGGATGAGTTCGAATCGACCCCCGCATCGCCGCTTGGCACGGAAGCCGGGGGCGATGCAACGTGACTGCCTCGCACCACCGGCCAACGAACGAAGGGTGAACTCGAACCCCCCGCGTGCTGTCAGGCCATCAAGACGAACCGAGACCGCTCGATCCGCTTTTGGTGGCCCCTCGCTCGAAACCCAACCCCCTGCCCCTCCTGAAAGCACACGGCCGAGTTCACCCTTTCTGTTTTTCCCGCGAAAGCCGCGGCCCGACGGGGCCGGGCGGTTCGACACCTACTCCTGTTTCGGGCCTTCCGCCGCTAGCCGCAAGTGCTCTCCACGTGGTGCCGTTGAGAACACCAGGTGCACCAGCCCGGCGTAATCAACCAGCTTCTCGGGCTTCAGCCCCAGCGAAATCGCCGTCCGCAGCGATGGGACGTTTTCCGGGCGCACCAGGCACACTAACCTCTTTCGCGCCAGCGTATCGCGGGCCCACTGCATGCAGCCGCGGGCCGCTTCCTGCGCCAGACCCCGGCCCCAGTACCTCGGACGTAGCATGTAACCAAGCCCGACTTCGCGCGTGCCGTCGAACTCCTGCGTCAGCAACCCGGCCTGGCCGACGACCGCGCCGCTCTCGTGCTCCAGAGCCAGCCAATAGCCGAAGCCGTCGCGGGCATAGCGCTCCCGGTGCCGGCGGATCCAGTCGGCGGCCTCATCCCGCGTCTGGACGCGCGGCCAGTAGCGCATGACGTCCGCGTCGGCCAGCATCGCCGCGATCGCGTCGAGGTCTCGGGCCTCCAACTCGCGAAGTTCGAGTCGCTCCGTCCGCAGCACCACCGCCATCACTGGCTCCAGGTTGTCCGGTTGCCTGCGGCAGAGGTGTTAGGGTGACTGCGCCGCGTTTATGCTGGCGAATCACGGGCTAGCGGACGTGGCTTTCTCGAAGCGCCGGAATGTCTCGGCCACCTCGCGCGCCACCTGCTGCCGCACCTCCATGGTCAGGCCGTGGTCGGCATTCGGCACCATGACGACCCGCGCATCGCTGCCCAGTCGCTTCAGTTCATCGCGCAACCGCAGCACGGCCAGGTCAAGGAAAAATGTATCCTGGTCGCCGCAGAAGACGTGCAGCTTGCCCGCCAGCTTCGGCGCCAGTTCGCTCCAGTGCGTTCGCAGCACGTCGGCGATGTCGTATTTTTTCCACGCCGCGGCAACCTGCGGATCCAGCGCTCCCGTGGCCCGGTCCCACAGCTTCGCCGGTCGGCCATCCGGACCGCGCGGGCTGAATACTGCCTCGAACGACTGCAACTGCCCGCCCCGACCGAGAACCTCCTCCATCGCGGAGAATGGGCGGGTGTACAAGATCCCCATCAAGGAAGGCCGCGAGAGCGCGCGGGGCGAGCCGTCCGGTTCGACGTACATGCTGTCCGCCGGATCATAGATGTTGACGCGCTGAAACGCGCTGAAGTCGACCGGGTCGGGCGCCAGCGACCACACGCCGCCGAACGTGTCCGGGTAAGTCAACTGGAGCCACAGGCTCGACCAACCGCCGGAAGAGTGCCCGGTGACGTAGCGCGCCCGCGAATCGGCGATGATGCGAAACTGCTTTTCGATGTGGGGAATCAGCTCCTGAACCAGCGCGGCGCCGACCGGGCCGTTGTTGGCCGAATCGGCGAAGACGTGGTGACCGGTCGGGCAGTCCGCATCCAGGAACACGCGCACGATTTCGAGCCCTTCGCCCGAAAAAAGGTCCATGCGCTCCATCCAACGGGCCATTTCGATCGTTCCGCCGAAGCCGGGCACCTCGTAAATCGACGGATAGCGCCGCGTCCCGTCCGATTCGTAGGATTCGGGCAGAAAGACGGCGGCCTGAAGGAAAACGTCGCGGTGGTGGAACTCGCTGAGCTTGTCGCTCTTGAGCCGGACGTACTTGCGGGTCTCGGTGTCGTCCAGGGCGCCCGCCTTTACGAGCTTCGTGATCTCAAGCGCGATGCAGGCTGGGCGATCCGGGTGATGCTCGGCCTGGACAATATCGCTGTAGGCGTTTCCGGGAGCATCGGCGATGCGATGGCTCCAGGGGACGAAGTCGAGCACGGCCTGGAAGCGACGCGTGCCTGCGGGCAAATCCGCCAGCGCGGCCGGAAAGCCCTTCGCCTTGGCGGCGTCGAACACGAGCGCTTCACCCGGCGACCAGTTGTTCACTTCAAGCGAGAAGAACGGCTCGGAATGAAACCAGTTCACGGAGTGACGCGGCTCGCGCCGGTCATCGCTGCTCGTAAAGACGTAGACTCGGCCGGAAAAAGGCTGCGCACGCACGGCGCGGTCAAAGCGGATCGAAATCTGCGGCGGCTCGGCTTGCAGCGCCGGCACGAGCAGCAGCGCCGCGGCCAGCGCACCGACCTCGAACCTCCTGATTCGACCGGCGGCGCAGAACATGAGGGTCTCCCGGATGAGCAGTATGCCGACCAGCGGGCGGATGGTACCGTCGACCCCGCCCGCGTGCGTATGGCCGAGGCGTCCTCTATGATTCTCTCGGCCACGGCGTCGCAGCCGCGGCCCGAGCGATCCTCACCGAGACGACGACATGCTGATTCGCCTGGCCCACAGCCCGGACCCCGATGACGCGTTCATGTTCTACGGCCTTTCCAGCGGCGGCGTCGATCCCGGGAGCTACCGCTTTGAGCACATCCTGGAGGACATCCAGACGCTCAACGAGCGCGCCATGCGCGGCGAATACGAAATCTCCGCGATCAGCATCCACGCGTTCCCCTACGTCGCCGACAAGTACCAGCTCATGGGCTGCGGTTGCAGCATGGGCGACAACTACGGTCCGATGATCGTCGCAACGCGGCCGATGGCGATCGAGGCGCTGCGCGGCAAGCGCATCGCCGTGCCGGGCCGCATGACGACCGCCTTTCTGGCGCTGAGCCTGCTGCTGGGCAAAAATGGCTTCGAGCACGAAGTCGTGATGTTCGACGAGATTCCCGATCACGTGAAGGCTGGTCGCGCCGATGCCGGCCTGATCATTCACGAGGGACAGCTCACGTATGAAAAACTCGGACTGCATCTCGTGGTCGATCTGGGCGCGTGGTGGATGAAACGCGCCGGCCTGCCCTTGCCGCTGGGCGGCAACGTCATCCGCCGCGACCTCGGCGACGACCGCTGCGTGGAGCTGACGCGGGTGTTGAAGCGCAGCATCGCGTACAGCCTGGAGCACCGGGAAGAGGCCGTGAAGTACGCGCTGCGTTTCGGCCGTGGGCTCGACCTGGCGCTGGCCGACCGTTTTGTCGGCATGTACGTCAACCAGTGGACGCTGGACTACGGACCGCGCGGCCGCGAGGCCGTTGGCCGGCTGCTGCGCGAGGGGGCCGAGCTCGGCATTGTGCCCGACGCGGGCGAGATCCGCTTCGTGGAATAGCCCGGTCTGGCCAACGTTGCGTTGAAAAGCCGCACCGCCCGGCGGCTAGCGCGTAAGATGCTCGGGTGGCGACGGATGGTCGGTCGCGGGAGGAGGAGCGCGGACGATGATCGGCGTAATCGGCGGCACCGGGCTGGGCGAGGCGCTCTTCGGCGAGGCGCCGATTCGCGAAGTCGAAATCGACACGCCGTTCGGACGGCCGAGCTCGCCGATCCGCGTTGTGAGCTGGCACGGACAGGAAATCGCAACGCTCGCCCGGCACGGCCCGGGGCACATTTTCAATCCCGCGCAGGTCCCGTACCGGGCCAACATCTACGCC
>CAYOHG010000029.1:0-13250 GCA_964403685.1 uncultured Planctomycetales bacterium | reverse complement strand
CGCCGTGCTCGGCACGGGACGGCTTGGCATCCTGTGCGCCCAGGTGCTGGCGCTGCATGCGGGCCGGCTCGAAGTGCTTGGGCGCAACCCGCGCTCGCTCGATATCTGCCGGCAGCTCGGGCTGCCGGTGCAGGACGTCGCCATGATTTCGCCGCGCCCCGCCTACGACCTGCTGGTGGAGTGCACCGGCTCCGCCGACGGACTTCGCCAGGGAATGCGGCTCGTGCGGCCGCGCGGGACGCTGGTGCTCAAGAGCACGTACGCCGGTCCGGCGGATGTCGATCTTGCGCCGATCGTCATCAACGAACTGACGGTCGCCGGCAATCGCTGCGGGCCGTTCACCGAAGCGCTGCGGCTGCTGGCGGAGCGGCGCGTACGGGTGCGCGAGCTGATCGCGGCGCGCTTTCCGCTCTCCGGCGCCGAACAGGCGTTCGCGGCGGCGGCCGATCCCGCGAACCTGAAGGTCCTGCTGGAGCCTGAGCGCTGATGCACTTCGTGCAGCTCAACGGCCGCCGCTACGCGTGCTTTGATCGGCTGGCGTGCGAGCCGGGCCTGGTGCACGCATTCTCGACGCGTCCGGACGACGTAGCGGCCCGCGATGACTCTTCCGCGCCACGTCGGCACGAGCGCCGCCGGCAGATGGCCCGTGACCTCGGGCTGGATCCGCAACGGCTGGCCTATTGCGCGCAAGTGCACACGCCGCGAATCGCCATCGTCGAGCCCCCGTTACAATCGGGCCGGCTGGAAGGCTTCGATGCGGTGATCACCGCGCAGCGCGACACGCCGCTGATGACCTTCTCGGCCGACTGCCCGCTCGTGCTGCTGTACGACCGCCGCGGCGTGGTGGGTCTGGTGCACGCGAGTTGGCGCTGCACGGTCGCCCGGGCGGTTGGGCTGACGGTCGCGGCCATGCGCGAGCGTTTCGGGAGTGATCCGGGAGAACTGCTGGCGGGTATCGGCCCGTCGGCCGGACCCGAACAGTACGAGGTTCAGGCGGACGTGCTGGCAGCGGCCGCCAGCCTGCCCGATTGCGAGCGCTGTTTCCCGCGCCGCGACGGTCGGATGTTCTTCGACCTCTGGACGGCCAACCGACTGGAGCTGGAGCGCGCCGGGCTGCGCGCTGAGCACATCGAGCTGGCCGGTATCTGCACCATGACGCACAACGACGTGTTCTACTCGTTTCGTCGCGAGGGCGCCGGCTGCGGGCATTTCGGGCTGATGGCGGGTCTGCGGGCCTGAACGCCCGAACCTGCGGAACAAGGGAACAAAGGAACCAGGGCGCGGATTCACGCGTGGCCCGTTCTGCCTTTTTGCTTTGTTCCCTTGTTCCTTCTTTCCTGTGCTCCCCGGCGCTTCACCAATTCGGCGCCCACAGATACAGAAACTGCGGCGACGGGTCCGTCAGCCATTCCGGCAGTCCGAGGTGAATCAGGTTCACCGGTGCCGCAATAGCCCCGCCGGCCGGGACGCCCGCGGCCGGATCGCGGTCCGCGACGACGGTTTCAAGCGGCAGATCCGCGGCCTGCGCATACACATTCGGTCGATGCGACAGCGGCCGGGCGTACTGCACGACCACGACAGCCGAGCGCTCCAGCCCGGCGGCACGCTTGGCGGCCAGCAGCGCCGCGTCGAGACCGCCGATCTCGTCGATCAAACCCAGCCGCAGCGCCTCGGGCGCCAGATACACGCGTCCATCCGCCAGCGGGGCTAGCTGCGCGCGCGTCAGGGCCGGCCGCCCGGCTACGACCACGTCGAGAAATCGCTCGTACATCGCCGCGATCATCGCCTGAAAATACGCGCGTTCCGACGCGCTCATCTCGCGCAGGGGCGAGCCGGCGTCCTTCATCGGTCCGCTCTTGATCACATTCGCGCCGATGCCCAGCTTGCGCATGACGCCCGAAAGGTCGGGCGCGATCATGATGACGCCGATGCTGCCGATCACGCTCGTGGGGGTCGCGATGATGCGGTCCGATGCGCAAGCCAGGTAGTACGCGCCGGAGGCGCCCACGTCGAGCACGCTGCTGATGACCGGTTTGCGGGTCTGCGCCCGAAACCGCAGCAGTTCCGCGTGCATCAGGTCGCTGGCGGTCACGCCGCCGCCCGGCGAGTTGATCCGCAGAACCACCGCCCGGACACGCTCGTCGGCGGCGGCCTTGTCGAGCTTCTCGCGCAGCAGCGAAACCGGGTTCTCGCCGCTGCCGGCCAGCAGCGAGCTGGAGCGGCGGTTGGCCAGCAGCCCATCCACGTCGATCAGCGCCACCTTGCGATCGGCCAGCCGGCTCTCGCGCGCCACGACGAACTCTTCCAGCGAGCGATCGACCTTGACGGGGGTAATCAGAAAACCGCCAGGCGCGCATCCGCCGCAGAGCACGAGCACCAGCGCCACGAGCACCCCGGCCCGCGCCCCCGCGATTGGTTGGCCATTCGTCACGACGTATACTCCCAGCGGCCCGGCGCATCCGGGCCGGCCTGCACACAGGTCGCCATCAACGGGAAACGCGACCGGATGATATCCGTCTCCGAGGCCGACTTCGATCGCGCCGTGCAAGCGGCGCTTGACGAGATTCCGGACGAGTTCCGCGAGTACCTCGAAAACGTGCTGATCGAAATCCGCCCGCGCCCGGATGCGACGCTCTGCCGCGAGCACGATGTGCCCGACGACCTGCTGGGCCTGTACGTGGGTGTGCCGCTGGAGGAAAAGGGCCCGGACCTGGCGCCCTCGCCCCTGCCGGATCGCATCCTGATCTTCCGCGACAACCTGTGCGCGATGTGTGAATCGGTCGACGAGCTGATCGACGAGATCCGCGTTACGGTGCTGCACGAAGTGGGGCATCACTTCGGTCTGGATGAAGACCAGCTCGAGGAGCTGGGCTACGATTGAACCGGAAGCGCGGCGAGTCGGAGTCGCGGCGATGAACGCAACGGCAAATCGAGTGTGCCTCAGCCTGCTGATACTGGCGAGCAGCGCCGCCGCGCTTGCCCAGACCACCGCGCCGGCCAGCAGGCCGGGCGTGAATGAAGACCTGCGCTCCCGCGCCGAGCAGCTCATGCAGGCCGGGGCGCGCTACCTGCTGGCCGCCCAGGAAGCGGACGGCGGCTGGGCGTCGTACGCGGGGCCCGGGATCACCGCCCTGTGTGTCCGCGCCCTGGCTCAGACACCGGGGATCGGGCCGCAGCACGAAGCCGTCCGGCGCGGGGCCGAATTCGTGCTGCGCTCGCAGCGTGACGACGGCGGCATCTATTCCGCCGAGGGATTGCTCAAGAATTACGAAAGCAGCGTGGCGCTGTCGATGCTGGCGGCTTTGCACGACGAGCGCCAGCACGAACCGATCGATCGTTTGCAGCGCTTTCTGAGCCAGCATCAGTGGGACGAAGGCGAAAACGTGGCCGGCGACAACCCGTGGTACGGCGGGGCCGGCTACGGCCAGGGGCAGCGCCCGGACCTGTCGAACACCCAGGTCATGCTCGAAGCGCTGCACGACAGCGGGTTGCCGAAGGACCACCCCGCATACCGCAAGGCCCTGCGTTTCATCGAGCGCTGCCAGATGCGCGGTGAGAGCAACGATCAGCCGTTCGCGCGCGGCTCGCAACAGGGCGGGTTCATTTACTCGCCCGCCAACGGCGGCGAGAGCAAGGCCGAGACAGTGGACGTGAACGGCCGCAAGGAGCTGCGCTGCTACGGTTCGATGACCTACGCGGGCTTCAAGAGCATGCTCTACGCGGGTCTGAGCCGCGATGATCCGCGCGTGCGGGATGCCGCACAGTGGATCCGCGCCAACTGGACGCTGGACTTCAACCCGAACATGCCGGCGTCGCGCTCGCGGCAGGGCCTGTACTACTACTACCACGTGTTCGCGCGCGCGCTGGCGGCCTGGGGCGAACCGCTCATCACCGACGCGCAGGGCCGCAAGCACGACTGGCGGGCCGAGCTGGTCGAGCGCCTGGCGCGCCAGCAACGCGGCGACGGCTGCTGGAGCAACGACGCCGACCGCTGGATGGAGGGCATCCCCTCGCTCACCACCGCCTACGCACTGCTGGCGTTGCAGGCGGCCCTGAGCGAAGATGAGCGCTCATGAGCGTCGCGGCGGAGCGAACCCGACAGCTTCATCCGGAGTATCTGCCCGCAGTCCTGATGCTGTGCCTGTACGTCGCGATCGTCATCAACACCGCCTGGCTCAGCGACGACGCCTACATCACTTTCCGCACGGTCGACAATTTCGTTCACGGCCACGGCCTGACCTGGAACACTGCCGAGCGCGTGCAGTCGTACACCCATCCACTGTGGATGCTGCTGCTGGTGCCGGCCTACTGGTTGGGCAACGCGCTGTTCGGCTTGTCGGGCGAGATCTACTACCCCGCGATCATCCTCTCGATCCTGGCCGCCGCCGGCGGCGCGGTGGTGTTCACGTTCGGCGTGGCGGGCAGCGCGTACGCGGCGCTGGCGGGCCTGCTGATCTTCAGCCTGTCGCGCGCGTACGTTGATTATTCAACCTCGGGCCTCGAAAACCCGCTGACGCACCTGCTGCTGCTGGCGTTTCTGGCGATGTATCTGCACCGGGCCGGCCGCACCCGCGAACTGCTCTGGCTGTCGCTGCTGGCCAGCCTGTTGGCGCTCAGCCGGCTGGATGCGCTGCTGCTCGTGGCCCCCGCGCTGGGCGCCGCGGTCGCGCCCGCGCTCCGCGGGCCGTCGAAGTCCTGGGCCGCGGCGGGCCGACTGCTCGGCTCGCTGGCACTGGGCTTCCTTCCGCTGATCGCCTGGACGGTGTTCTCAGTGATCTACTACGGCGCGCCCCTGCCGAATACCGCCTATGCCAAGCTGAATCACGAGCTGCCCGCCGGTGAACTGTGGCACCAGGGACTGCGCTACCTGCTGCGCTCGTTCGCCGAGGACACGCTCACACCCGTTGTGATCCTCGCCGGGCTGGTTGTGCCGCTGGTATTTCGACAATGGCGCGCGGCCGCGGTGTCACTGGGGGCGGCGTTGTACGTGCTGTACACCGTGAACGTGGGCGGTGATTTCATGATCGGCCGCTTTCTCACAGCGCCGCTGGTCTGCGCGGTCGCCGTGCTGACAGGCTGGCCGGCGGTGAAGCTGCGCGAGAGCCTGCTGATGATCGTCGTCGTGGCCATCCTCGGGCTGCGCGCGAGCGGCTCGCCGCTGTTCAGCGGCCCGGGGTACTCCGCGCACTTCATCCCCGCCGACGGCATCGCCGACGAACGCGGGTATTACTACGAGCAGACCGGCCTGCTGCGGGCGATGCACCGCGTCCGCCTGCCCGCGCACCCGGGAGTGGCCGAGGGCGAGGCGCTGCGGGCCCGCGGCGGCGGCGTGTACGTGCATCGGAACATCGGGTTCCTCGGCTTCTACGCCGGGCCGCAGACCCACCTGGTCGACGAGCTCGCCCTGGCCGATGCCTTCCTGGCGCGGCTCAAGCCCGATCTGAGCCGCAGCCGGCGGATCGGGCATCTGTATCGCAACCTGCCGCGGGGATACATCGAAACGCTGGCGGGCGGCACCAACCGGCTGGCCGACCCGTCCCTGGCGGCGTTTTACGATCAGGTAACGCTGGTGACGCGCGGCGCGTTGTTCGATCCGGCCCGCTGGCGCGCCATGGTGGTGATGAACTTCGGCCCCTGGCCACCTAGCGAGGTGCCGGCGGGGCCGAACTCCGCCAGCGAACCCGCGCCGCCGTGAATCGCGGTCGGCGGGCAGCGGGGTGGGTTCGCGCGCGCCGCGTGCGTTACTTGATCTCGCTGAGCTTGACCGCCGCGCGGTTCTTGGCCGCCAGCAGGGCGGCTTCCAGCACACGCTGCGTCTCGTAGGCGTCGGCGAAGTCCGGCAGCGGGACCGTCGGCGGCTCGCCGCCCAGCACCGCCATCATGTCGGCGACCATGTTCACAAAGGTGTGTTCGTAGCCGATCACGTGCCCCTCGGGCCACCAGGCGCCGGCGTAGGGGTGGCTGCCGGCGGCCGTGCACATGATCCGCCGCCAGCCTTGCAGCGCGCGGTCCTCGCGGGCGTCGAAGTAGTGCAGAGTGTTCATGTCCTCGAAATCGAAGCGCAGCGCGCCGTGCTCGCCGTTGATCTCGACCGAGTTGTCGTTGTAGTGCCCGGTTGCCAGGCGGGTCGCCTCGAAACTGGCAATCGAACCGCCCGCCATCCGCGCCAGAAACAACGTCGCGTCGTCCACGTCGACCTTCTCGGTCAGCTTGCGGCGCTTGACCGACGCAGACACGACCTTGGGCAGATTCTGCGGCGTGCGTTCGGTCACCAGTGTTTCAGCGACGGCGCCGTAGACCTCGACGAACTCCTGGCCGGTGATGAAGCGGGTCATGTCAATGATGTGCGCGTTGAGGTCGCCGTGGGCGCCGGAGCCGGCGTATTTTTTCTGGAAGCGCCAGCTCAGGGGCGTTTCGGGACCGCCCCAGCTTTGCAGGTAGCGGGCCCGCACGTGGTAGATGCGCCCGATCCGGCCCTGCTTGACGAGCTGGTGCGCCAGGGCGACCGCGGGGCAGCGGCGGTAGTTGTACCAGACGAACGTGCGGACCCGCTTGAAGCGCAGGGCCGCATTCTTCATCTCGCGGGCGTCCTTAAGCGTTGCAGCCAGCGGCTTTTCGCACGCGACGTGCTTGCCGGCCGACAGGGCCGCGATCGCCTGGTCGGCGTGCATGTAGTTGGGCGTGCTGACGTCCACCAGGTTGATGACCGGGTCCTTGACGACGTCTTTCCAGGAGGTGCTGTACTTTTTCCAGCCCCACTTGTCAGCGAAGGGGGCCAGCGAGATCAGGTCCAGGCCGGCGATGGTGTGCATGACGGGCCGCACCGGCAGGTTGAAGAAGCGGTCCGCCTTGAAATACGCATTACTGTGCGCCCGTCCCATGAACTTCTGGCCCAGCAGGGCCACGTTGCAGAACTGGGTCATCTCCGCTCCTTGCCAGATCGGCCTGCGAAAATCGGGCGGGATGATACTGAACTGTCGGCGGGCTGTCGACCGGGCCGGCGCCGCGCGAGCGCGCAATTCGTCAAATCGCTGAGAACGTGCTTTTTCGGCCTGTCAAGAGGGGGACGGGAGAATGCGCCCCCCTTGCCGCCCGGCCAGCCGTCTCAACCGGCTACGTTCAGCGGCTCGGGCTGGCCGCGGCTGTGGGTCGCCGCCGGACCGGCGGACGCCGTCGCCGCACCGGCTTCCGCGGCAAGCTTGTCGAGCACCATCTGCCAGGTGTCGCGCTGGTGACGAAGTATTCGCAGGGCGTCGTCGATCGCGGGCCGCTCGCGTCTCAGGCAGCCGTCGACCAGGCGTGTGTAGACGAAGTGATACAGGGAGCGCACCTGCTCGACGAGCCGGGGGTCTACTTCCGGCCGCAGGCCCTCGTTCAGCGCCAGCACGATCCGCTGGGCGCGCTCCAGGCCGTTGTAGGTCGCCTCGTGGTCGTTGCGCTCGAGGCCCTCGCGGCCGCGCTGGGCGAAGCGAATGGCGCCGTCCAGCAGCATCAGGTGCAGCTTGACCGGGCTAGCCGTGAGCACCGCGTTGCGGAGGTATTCTTTTGAGGCGCTGCCGTTGGTGTACATGGCTGCTTCTGTTTCCGCTGCGGGCCAGACATCCGTCCCGATCGCAGGTGCGCCACGGCCACCGTTCCGAGCGGCCGACCGGGTCCCGGCGAGCCGCCATCGACCAGGGAGCCCCACCCGGCGATTTCACCACGCACGGGCCGGCCTGCGTGCGCGGCGTCGGATCAGGCGCGGCTCATCTGCGCCACCAGGGCCGAAAGCTGCGTCAGCGCGCCCTGCTGAGCCTGCAAATTGGCCAGGGCGGTCTCCATGGCCTGAAACTGCCGCTCGTAACGCAACTGCTTGCGCGCCAGCAGCTCGTTGAGGTCGTCGACCCGGTCGCCGAATCCCTCGCGCTGCTGCTCCAGCGAGCCATCGCGCTGTAGGAACAGCCCGCTGTCGCCGGTGATCTCCTCGATCGTCTCTTCCAGTTGCGCGCCCAGTCCGTTCTCCTCGTCCGTAAAGAAGTCGATAACCTCCTCGCGCCGCTGGCTGAAAACTGCGTTGAACTGCTCCTCATCGAGCACGAGCTGCCCTTCCTCAAACCCGAACCCGAGCTGCGACAGCCGCTTGAGTGATCCGCCCATGCCGCCCAGCGCGCTGTGGATGTACTTCATCAGGCGGTTCTCGGCGATCCGCACGGCGCTTTCGCCGAAGAGGATTCCCTTCGATTCGGTCTCGATGTTGTAGCTGCCCAGCTCGCGGATGCGATCCAGCGCGGCGTTGAATGACGTAACGAACTGCTGAAGCGTGGAGAGGATGTTGCTGTCATCCTGCGAAGCCGACACCGTCACCGTCTCATCCGACGCGCTGACCAGGTTGATCGTCAGTCCCGGAACCGCGTCGCTGATTGTGTTGCTGGAGCTGGTCACCAGCACGCCGCCGCCGGCGTTCCCGCCGACCACCACGCGCGCATCCTGAGCCCGGCTGAGCGTCGTCAGGTCGAGCCCGAGTCCCTCGTCGCTGATGATCAGCTCGGCGCGCTGCCCGCTGCGGGCGGCACTGATCTGGAGCCGGTAGGGCGTGTAGGCCGTGCCGTCGTTGATCAACGCTGCCTGCGCCAGGGGGTTGTCCGCGTTGATCCGGTTGACCAGGTCCTGGAGCGTCTCCGTGCCGCCCAGCTCGTAGGTCAGTTCGTACGAGCCATCCAGCACGCCATCGGCGGATTCTCCGGCGATGCGCAGGTCGGCCGCGGAGCTGCCGGTCTCGTCGACGACCTTCAGAGAACCCGCGCCGCCGGCGGTGTCCTCCAGCAGCAGCCCGTCACCGGTGTCGTTGATCCGCGCGACGACGCCCAGCTCGTCGTCGGTCGACGTAGTCGCGTTGTTGATCGCGTTGATCACGTCGGCCAGGGTGGCGAACGTGCCCTGCGTGAGGTCCACCGTGGCGATCCGCCCGCTGGAATCGGTGATCTGCATCCGCCCGAGCGAGATGCCGGCCCCGCCGTTGAGCGATGACAGCGCGCTGTTCTCGCTGAGGTAGCGGCGTTCGAGGTCGCTGCCGCGGATGAGCGTGCCGCTGCCGGCGATGCCAAGCTGCGTGGCCGTCTGGTTGGCGTCGCCGTCGCTGATGGTGATGGGCGTGACGCCGTCGAGGCTCTCGATCTGTAGGCGCGTGCCGGTGGAGTCGTACCCGGCACGGATGCCGAGGGTCTTGTTGGCGTCGGCCGCATTGATGCGGTCGATGATCTCGCGGAGCGTTTCGGCCCCGGCCAGGTCCACGCTGACGGACTGTCCGTTGGCCTGAATGTTGATGACGCCGGCCTTGATGCCCTGCCCGCCGTTGAGGGTGCGCAGCAGGACGGTGTTCAGGCCGGCCAGAACGCGCGACCCGCTGGCGACGCCACCGGCAAACGTGCCGGTTTCGAAACCCAGATCGCGCAACGCCGCGGAGGCGGCCGTGCCGTCGGCGCCGGCGATCTCGGCCAGCGTGACTGCGCCGGTCGACGAGTGAATCGCGAAGCGGCCGCCTTCGATCGTCGCGCTGATCGATCCGTCGTTGTCGTCGGCGAAGTTGATCGCGTCCAGGATGTCGCCGGCGCTGTCGATCAACAGGATGTCGCGGCCGTTGATCTTGCCCGAGTCGCTCTCCGCGGCGATCCCCAGGTCACGGGCGGCATGTCCGCTGACGTCTTCGATCTCGATCCGCCGCGTCGTGGACGTGTCGCTATAGCCGACCACCAGCCGGCCGCCGGTGACGGTGACCGCGACTCCGTCGACGGCGGACTCGATCGCAGCCTCGACGTCGGCGATGGTCTGGGCGGCGCTGAGGTCGACGTCGGCGCGCGACTCATGGCCGTCGGCGTCGAAGGTGGTGATGCGGATGGTGCCTAGCTCGGCGCCGTTGCCGTGGTTGAGCCGTTGGATGCGGGTCTGGCTGCTCAGCAGCCCGCTCAGGTCGACTTTCATGCCGTTGATGGTGAAGTCGCCGCCGGCCCGCGCGTGCCGCACGCCCAGCCCGTCGTTGAGCGCCGCCAGCGGGGAGGTATCGGCCAGCCGGATCAGCTCGCCGCCGGCGATCTGGCCGTCGACTCCGACGGTGTTGCCGGTCGAGAAGCCCAGGTCGCGCGCTGTGCTTCCGCCGTTCATTTCCTGAATCTCGACGCGCCCGCCGGTGGTCTCGCTCAACACCAGGTGATCGTCTTCGATGTCGGCGGTGACGTTGATTCCCGCCTGGTTGATCTGGTCGATCACCTCGTCGAGTGTGACGGCGTCGCTGATGTCGATCACGGCCTCCTTGCCGCTGGCGTCGATCAGCTTGAACGAGCCGCGCCGCACCCCGCTGAACCCGTTGAGTTCATCTAGCGTTGTCGCACTGTCGACGCGCGCGTCGGCGGATTCGATCGTCAGCGCGCCGGCCGGGAGAAAGGCGCCCGACGAAGTGAAGCCACGACTCACCAGTTGCTGCGTGGTTGCCAGTTGCTTGACCGAGAAGCTGTAGGTGCCCGCGAGAACAGTGCTGTCGGCGCTGGCGGTCAGCACGTTCGGGTCGGACGAGGTGATCTGCGTCGCCTCGAAAAAACTGCGATTCTTGAACTGCCCGATGCTGGAGAGCATCGCCGAAATCCGCGCGGAAATGTCCATCAGTGCCGATCGTTGCGCGTCCAGCCGGGAAATGCGACCGACCATCAGGTCGCGCGGACGAGCGTCGATCGCCAGCAGTTGCGCGATCAGCGACTGGGTGTCGATTCCCGAAATCAGGCCCACGCCGGCAGATATGGTTCCCACGCTTGGCACTCCCCGGGCGCCCGCCCGGCCTGCGCAGCAATTGCGCCTTCCGGCGTACGCGCCGTCTGCGGTTGTATCGGCCACAAGAGTGGCAAACTCGATGCCGCGCGGTGCGGCTGTCGTCGGCTTCAGCGAGGGATGACCGTGGCGTGCCCTACGGCCGGATGCCCGTAGTGGTGGAAAGGCCGGTAAAGCGGCGTGAACCCAGCGTCCACTCGGGAATGCCCTCGGGCCACAGCGAGACCGAGACCGAGACGTCGTCCAGCACTTCATCGACTTCGAACGTGACCGCGAAGTACCAGCGCGGCAGGTGCCGGACGTACGAGACCGAGATCTCTCCGAGCTGGCTGCGGTCCAGGTCGTACCAGACGCGCAGGGCGCTGATGTGCTTTTCGTTGAGCTTGTAGTTGTAGCCGCCGCCGATCAGGTCCAGGTCGAGGTCGCCGGCGTGCCGCCAGCCGAACACGTACGCCAGCCGCGGCAGGCGCTCGACGGCCAGTGAGACGTTATGCCGGTCAGCGCTCCAGTCGTTCGTATCGATGTTGAAATCGTACAGCAGGCTGGTCGTGTCGCTCAGGCGGTAGCGCAGATCGCCGCCGACGTAGTTGCGGGTACGGCTGTCTTCGGGGCGGGTGAAGTTCACGTAGCCATTGGAGGGCTCGTCCTGGCGATCGCCGAAGAAGCCGGCCTCCAGGTCGAACGTGAGCAGATCGACCGAGCGGCGGCGCTCGCCGGCGCCGCGCTTGGTTTGCCAGGCTTGCCGCAAGGCCAGGCCGACGCCATAGAAGTCGTCGATCGTCTCGATGCCCTCGTCGAACGGGGTAATCTGGTCGCTGCGGGCGTTGCTGTGTGACCACCAGGCGACAGCTTCCGGGCGGACCACGTGGCGAATGCGGTCGACGTCGAACAGCTCCGAGCGGATCTCGTCGTAGACGCGGCTGAAATGCGCGGCGGAGCGCAGGCCGTACACACCGATACCGCGCCACAGCCCGCCCTCATCGAGCGGCTGGCTGTCCCAGTAGGTGCCGCGCAACGCCGCGAACGGGGCCGCGTTGAAGCCGCCCAGCTTGATCGGCAAGTCGGCTTCCTCACGGCCGTCGACGCGCGCCGTCATGTCGGTCAAGCCGTCGTTTCGATACGGCCGCGAGTCAAAGAAGTAGCGATCGTCGGGCCGGTAGCGCACGCCGCCGATGCGCGATTCGTGATACAGCACGACGGGCGAGAGGAACGTGTCGCCGATGCGGCGATAGGCCAGCTCGGGCAGGTGCTCGGTCTGGGTGACGAAGTCGAGCATGCGCCAGTTCGCCAGCAGCGTAATCGCGTCGACGTCGCGGGCGCGCTTCAGGTAGATGGCGGATTCCTGCTGCTTGCCCTCGAACCACTCGGAGGTCTCGTAGGTCTCCATGAAGCCGGGGTCGCTGACGTAGGCCAGCTCGAAACTGATCTCCCAGTCGTTGGGCAGGTATTGGCGGTGCCGCCAGAGCGTCCGGCCGCGGTTGGCCGAGTCCGGCGTGTTGTCGCGGACCGGCCCGAACTCGTCCTCGTCGCCGTCGTTGATGTAGAAGGTCCGCAGCAGGCCGAGATAGTCCTGGCGCTGATAGTCGACGTCCACGCCGACGCCCGGTCCGCGCCGGCCGAAATAGTCGAGCTCGAGCGTGGCGTCGAAGCCGGCCGGCCGCTCGATGCCCAGAAGCTGAAACAGGTACCAGTAGCTTTCAAACTCCAGCCCGAACTCCTCGCTGTAGCCGGTCCGCAGGCGGCGAATCAGCGTTTCGCTGCTCTGAAAATCGCCGCGGCTGTACGGCCACCACGCGATTGGCACGTTGTCCACATTCAACGTCGTGTTGGTGGCTTCGAACGAGCCCGCGATCTCACCGGCCGCCTGCCCGCCCGCGTCGCGCGGCGTGCGATCCAGCAGGTAGACCTGCTCGGCGCCCATGTGATAGTGCGGCGTGTGAAACTCGCTGGTCGTCACCAGCGCCCGCGACGCGGAAAACTCGCGGGCCGAAAGCTGGCGGATCTCGGCGGCCCGCACATACAGCGGAATGCCGCGCTGCGGAATCTCGGCCCGCAGCACCGCGTCCAGAATCAGCGCGCGGTCCAGCTCGAAGTCGTAGTAAAGCCGATCGGCCCGGACGAACCGGTCGCCAAACGTCAGCACCACGTCGCCCTCAAGATAGACCGCCTTGAGCTGGCTTTGCAGCTTGCTGCGTTCGCCTTCGATCGTGCCCGGCGGCGCATCGGCCCGCGGTCGCGGCCCTGGCCCCGCACCGTTCTCCGCCGGCTGCGAGGACGGCTCTTCGCCCGGAAGGCCCGTCTCCGACAACAGCGCCCCGGTCACCCCTGGTGCCGGAAACAGCACGGCCTGATCCGCCGTGATTTCCAGCACCGGCGTGTCCGGATCACCCGTGCGGGCGAAGTAGACCCGCCCCCCCGCCCCGCACCCCGCCACGCCATCGGGCGTCTGCCCCGGC
>CAYOHG010000028.1:0-13381 GCA_964403685.1 uncultured Planctomycetales bacterium | reverse complement strand
CCGCCAAGGCCTACGAGGCGCTGCTTCAGATCATTCCCAACAACGCGGCGGCCCTGAACAACCTGGCGTTCCTGCTGGCCGACCGGCTGAACCGTCCGGCCGACGCCGAGCCGTACGCCATGCGCGCCCGCGACGTGGCCCCGGCCAACGCGAACGTGCTCGATACGCTGGGCTGGGTCTACTACCTCAATGGCAACCTGGTGCAGGCCGAGACGACCCTGCTGGAAGCGCTGCGGCTGGATCCCGACAGCCTGATCGCCCGCTGGCACCTGGCCCAGGTGTATATCAAGCTTCCGCGCGTCGGAGACGCGCGGAAGACGCTCGAAAAGCTCCGCGACCTGGCTCGCGAGCAGAAGGACGCCGAATACGTGGATAAGGCCACCGCCGACCTGCAGAAACTGCCGTAGGTTGCCGGCCGGTTGGGGTGGCCCGGAACGTTCGCCCACCCGGCGGACGCTTGCAACATGAGGTGCGCCCATGAGCGCTAGCGCTGGTTCGCGCGAGCTGGTGGCATCCACCGGCCTGCCGTTGTCCATGCCCATCGGGTTCGGAAGCGCCCCGGCCGATGCGGCGGGGATCGGCTTCAAGGACGTGCTGCGCATCCTGAAGCAGCGCCTGGTGACGATCATCGTTACCACGGTGGTGGGGTACGTGCTGGTCGTGGCGGCGACGTTCATCACGCTGATCTACTTCCCGGCCTACGACAGCGAAGCGCTGCTGGAACTGGAGCCGCCCAAGGAGATCGGGCTGGTCTCGCAGAACAACATGAACATGGTCAATCCGACCATGATGGACCAGTTGCTGCGTACCGAAGCGCGCAAGCTGAAGGAGTTGGGGCTGCTGCTGAACGTGGTCAAGGGCGTGATGCCTGGAACGCGCTACTACGAGTGGTACGAGAATGACGCCAGCCAGTGCGCCGTCGGGCTCCAGAACGACCTCAGCACCGGGCCGATCGCCGAGACGCGGCTGATCCGCGTATCGCTGTCGACGCGCAACCGCGAGGAATCGCAGCGCATCGTGCAGGCCCTCGTCAACGAATACTTCAAGGGCTATCGCGGCGCCGAGAAGGACGAGCTTCAGCAGAAGATCGACTCACTCACCAATACCAAGACCAAGCTGACCAACGATCTCGAGGAACGCCGCAACACAATCAAGCGCTTCCGCGAGAAACTGCAAGGCTCGCCCGAATCAAGCAACCGGGCCAGCGCGTTCCAGCACATCGGCACCCTGCGCGGCCAGCTCGCCGCGCTCGAGCAGCAGCGCGCCAGCCTTCAGGCCCAGATCGACAGCCTCCGCGGCCTGGATGTTTCCACCCTGCCGCTGACCGCTGAGGACGAGATGATCATCGGCTCCGACCCCGTGCTGCGCTACTACCAGACCCAGGTCGAGGGCATCGACATCGAGATCTCGGCCCTGCGGCGGTTCTTTGGCGAGAAACACCGCAGCATCCTCAGCATTCGCGAGCGCCGCGACGGCTTTTTTGAGAAGGAAGTTGCCCGCCGCGAAGAGCTGATCAACCAGGTCCGCACGCGACGCTTTGAGGTGCTGCGCCAGAACTTGAACGAAGTGGGTTCGATGCAGCAGCGCATTTCCGACCTGCTCGAAGCGGCCGAAGTGCGCGAGCGCGAGCTGGACCGCGATCTCCAGGAACTCACCATGATGGAGGAAGAGCGCATCCGCATGGAAGAGGAGATCAAGCGCGTCGAAGGCGCGCTGACCGAGACGCTCAACGCGATGTCCGACGAGAGCATGGCCACGCTCCGCAAGGTCCAGGACCCGCAGCTGGCCGTCGAGCCCAGCCGTCCGCACCTGGTGGGCTGGCTGGGTGGCGGAGCCGTGCTGGCGCTGGCGGCCGCCGTCGGCCTGGCTTTCCTCCGCGAGCTGACCGACCAGTCCATCCGCACGCCGCTGGACGTCGCCCGCTACGCCAAGCTGCCGGTGCTTGGCAGCGTTCCGCTGCTGGAAGACGAAGAGGCCGAGGGCGTCGAGTTGATGGAAGAGGCCGTCCGCCGCGCGCCCCATTCGCTGGTCGCCGAAGCGTTCCGCAAGGTGCGGACCAATCTGCAATTCAGCGGGCCGACCGAATCGCAGCGCGTCCTGCTGGTCACCAGCCCCAGCCCCAGCGACGGCAAGACCACCATCGCCATCAACCTTGCGGCGACCATGGCGCACGGCGGCGAGCGCGTGCTGCTGATCGACTGCAACTTCCGCAAGCCCGGCATTCGCCCGCGCTTTGAGACGTCGCGCCCCGAGGGCCTCAGCAACCTGCTGATCGGCCAAGGCACGCTGGCCGAGTATGCCACTCGCACCGACATCGCCACGCTGTCGATCCTGTCGTCCGGGCCGATGCCGCCGACGCCCGCGGAGCTGCTCGGCTCGCCGCGCATGCGCACCCTGATCGACGACGCCCTGCGCGAATTCGATCGAGTGATCCTGGACGGCCCGCCGACGCTGCTGATCAGCGATGCGATCGTGCTGGCGACGCAGGTGGACGGTGTCCTGCTCGTCGCCCAGGCGGATTCCAACACCAAGGGAACGCTGAAGCGCGCCAAGGAGCAGCTCGACGCGATCAACGCCCGCTTGGTGGGCGTGGTGCTCAACGGCGTGCGAGCGCGGGCGGGCGGTTACTTCCGCGAGCAGTACCGCATGTTCTACGACTACACCAGCGACGAATTGACTCCCGCCGAGCTGATGGGTCCGACTACGACCCACGCGCCCGGCGAAACCGGAAAATCCTGAGGGGCTCGTTGAAGCCGGCCGCATGCGGCTGGCGTTCAACCCTGGCCCCGAACCCGACGCGGGGCTCCGTACGTGTCTCAGCCGCCGGACATGCGAACGCTGCGGCTGACCGTCGCGTACGACGGCACGGACTTTCACGGCTGGCAGCGCCAGCCCGGTGTGCGCAGCGTGCAGGGCGAGCTCGAAGCCGTCGCACAGCGCGTGCTGCGCCATCCGTTGTCCATCCGCGGCGCCAGCCGAACCGACGCGGGGGTTCACGCCGCCGGCCAGGTCGCCTGCCTGCGCACCAGTGCGACGATTCCGCTCGACCGCCTGATGCGCGCCATCGGCGAGCGGCTGCCCGCGGACCTGGCCTTGCTTGCGTTGCGGCCGGCGGCGGCTGGCTTTCACCCCGGTTGCGATGCTCTCGGCAAGCTGTATCGATACCGGCTGCACGCGGCGCGCCAGCGGCCGACCGAGCGCCTCAGCACCCGATATACCTGGCACATCTGGGTGGCGCTGGACATCGACCGCATGCGGGCCGCCGCCGAGCTCCTGTGCGGGCGGCATGATTTCCGCGGATTCGCCAGCTCCGGAGAGGAACGCGGCGATACTGTCCGCACGCTGCGGCGCGCCGAGATTCAGGTGCGCGGGTTGGAGGTTTGGCTCGATTTCGAGGGCGACGGCTTCCTTTACAATCAGGTCCGCAACATGGTGGGCACGCTGGTTGAGATCGGGCGGGGCTTGCGGCCGGTCGAGCGGATCAGCGAAGTGCTGGCCGCCCGCGATCGCGGCCTCGCCGGACCGACCGCCCCGGCGCGCGGGTTGTGCTTGCGCTGGGTGCGTTATCCGCCGGTAGCGGTGGACGGTATGTCACTGAGGCCTGCGACCCAACCCGAGGAGCCGCCGTGGAATTGAGGCAGCGATCCGCGTTGGTTACCGGTGCGGCCCGACGCGTCGGGCGGTCGATTGCGCTGGCGCTGGCGCGGCGCGGCTGCCACGTGGCCGTGCATTACAACCGCTCGCGCGACGAGGCGGATGCAGTCGTTGCCGAGTGCCAGGCGCTGGGCGTCGAGGCGCTGGCGCTGTCCGCCGACCTGGCGGATCCTGGCGCATGCGCGCGGCTGGCGCACGAGACGCTCCGGCGATTGGGACGCGTGGACGTGCTGATCAACAACGCGGCGGTATTCGAGCCACTGTCGCTGGACGGCTTCACCGAACGCGACTGGCAACGCATCCTCCAGATCAATCTGACGGCGCCGATGCAGCTGGCCTATCTGCTGCGCGACGAGCTGCGTGCCCGCCGCGGGCGGATCGTGAATCTCTCGGATGCCGCCGTGGATCGCCCCTGGCGCGAGTATCTGGCCTACGCGGTTTCCAAGGGCGCGCTCGACACGCTGACGCGCGGATTGGCTCGGGCGCTGGCGCCGGAGGTCAATGTGGTGGCGGTCGCTCCGGGCGTCGCCGCCTGGCCCGCGGATTTCGACCCCGCAAGGCGCGCTGAGCTCACCGACCGAATTCCGCTCCGCCGCGCCGGCCAGCCCGAGGACATCGCCGACGCCGTCTGCTTTCTGCTGGAGCGCGGCGACTACATCACGGGCGCGACGATTCCCGTTGACGGCGGGCGCCATCTGGTCTGACGGCGTCCGTAGGTCCCATGCCCGGGTTGCGCCCGCCTGCCGATATAATCGATACACTACGCGCGGTGTGCGGCGCCGCGGCGCTGGCGTCCGATCACAACCGCGCTGACGCGGGAGTTCATGCATGTCCACCATGTCAACAGTTGGGCGGGCTGATCGTCGCCGGGTGGCCCTGGGGTTGCTGGCGTGGCCGGCCGGCCTAACGATGCTCATCCCCGCATTCGGGCAGTACGCGGTGTCGCAGGACGGTCGACTCTTCGACGCCAATACCTCCTTGTCCGACGGTCGCTATAACTACGCGGTGCCCGCGACGCCCTTTGGTTTTGGCAATCCGGTCGCCAGCGGAAACGTCCGCTATGGGCTGGCGCTGCGCGTCAACTCGCCGATCGACAGCCCGTTTGGTTTTCGTGCGTCGCTGGGCAGCGGCTCGCTGTCAAACTTCCTGCGCGATTCGGTGAGCGTGGCTGATCGGCCGCTGGGCAGCTCACCTTACGGCCCCGTGGGCTTTTACGATCCGGCCCGCACGGCGCCGACGGCCGGGTTTCTTCAGGGACACACCGAGTTTCCGCTCGCGCCAGCGCGGCGCGCCAGGGGCGCCGCCGGGGGGGGTTTTGTCACGCCGCGCGCGGACGCGCGCATGCCCGGCCTGCTTAACTACAGCGGCTTTCGCCCGCCGGCGGACCCCCGCAGCGAATACATCGGGCCGTCCAACCCCATCGCCGAGCGCAACGTGCTGCCCACGGGAATGGAACTGTCGGCCAGCATCTTCGGCCTGCCGCGGGCCGGTGTTCCGGATGCGGACGGTGGCGTCGAATTGACGCCGAACCCGCTGGCGAAGATCGCCGATCCGACCGACTTCTCATTCGATTCGTCCATCGACCCGACGAGGTCGCTGGACGCGGCCGCGACCGCCGCGCCGCTGGACATGCGGATTCGGCCGCAAGGGGTGACGGCCGGGCCGACCGTAATACCGGATTCTCCCCTGGCCGGCGTGCTCCGAAACGATAGCGCCGCGCTCTTGCACGGTGCTGCCGTCGACGCCGCCATCGGGCGTTCCTCGCCAGTGGGGGCTCTGACAGGCACGGGAATTCAGCCCGCGACGCCGCCGACGGCGCCATCGGACGTGCCGACCGATCCCGCGGCCCGTGCGGCGGCGGAACTGGGCGTTACCGCGGCGGCCCTGCGTGATCGCTCGATGCTGCCCGGTGCCGACGCGTTTAACGACCTGCAACTGGCGCTGGCGCTGTCCGAGGAGCCGGAGGCCGAGTGGTATGACGACATGCGGGCCAGTGCCGAGCAGGCGCCGGCAGGGGTCAACGGAGAACGGCTGGAGGTGCCGGTGGCCGAGGAATTCCTGGACGAGATGCTCAACCGGCCGTTGCGCTCGTTCCGGGGCGAACTGAAGTCGCCGATGAACGATCTGATCGCCGACGCCGAGGCCGCCTTGAGCTCCGGCAAGTACGCCGACGCGGCCCGCACATTTGGCCGGGCCACGCAGATCGACCCGCGCAACCCGCTCCCCTGGGTCGGCCGGGCGCACGCTGAGCTGGGCGGCGGCGATTACCTGCTGGCAGCGATGGACCTGACGCGCGGCCTCGAACGGTTCCCCGAGCTGGCGCGCTTCGGGCTGGACCTGAAAGCGATGCTCGGCGGCGGCGAGACCGTGGATATCCGCCGCGCGGATATCATGGAACTGCTGAAAGCCGGCGAAGACGCGCGCCTGCGATTCCTGTTGGGCTATCTTGAGTATCACAGCGGCATGAAGGAATCCGGGCTTGCGAACCTGAAGCAGGCGGCGGAATCAGCCGAGTTCGATTCGATCATCCGCCGTTACCCGGCGCTGCTCGAACGGCAGGGTACGCTGCCGCCGCGGTTGAACCTGGACGCCCCGACGCCGGACGACAACGCGACGGAGAAGCCATGATTGGCGGTGTGAACCCGGGTGCGTCGCGCTGGTGTGCCGCCGGAGCGATCCTGATCGCGCTGATTTCGGCCGGCTGCGCTTCGCCGGGAGATGCGACGCGCTACCTGGCGCGCGTGATACCCCAGACGCCGGCGAACAGCGTGCAACGCCAGGCCGAGCTGCTGCTGCGGCGCGAGTTTGGCCGCGTCACGGTGGACTCGGCCGCCGGCCGGCTGGAGACCAGCCCGACCGAATTCGTAGCGACCAGCGGGAGCGGCTCGTCGCGCGAGCTGTACGGCGGCCCGGCGAATCTGCGGCGCAAGGCGGTCATGCTGATCGAGTCGCGCGGCCCTGACGCGCTCGCGCGGTTGCGCATCGACGTAGAGCGCGAGGACACGCTTTCGCAGGAAACCATGCACCCCGGCCAGAATCGGCTGTCCGATTCCCCCGCGTACACCTCGATCGAACGTGATGCGGCGACGACTCCGACGCAAAACCGCGTGTGGACCTACGTGCGACGCGACCGCGCCTTGGAGCGCCAGTTGCTTGACGAACTGAGCGCGCTGTTCGGAGCCGACTCGCCTTCGCCTACCGCGCCCGGCGTAGGGCCGGGGTCGGAAGTGACGGGCAACAGCGGCGCCGAGCCGGCGCCGGCACCGACCGAATCGACGCCGGTCGACGGGCCGCCGACGGAGATACGTACTCTCGAGCCCGTCCCGACCGATAAACCTCAACCCGCCGGCGACTGACGCCGGCGCTGGGAGCCGATCCCTCATGACAGACCGACTCGCGCAACCGCTGGCCGAGACTGATCCACAGGTCGCTGAGATCGTCCGCCGCGAAGAAGACCGCCAGCAGTTCACGCTTGAGCTGATCGCCTCCGAGAATCACACGTCGCGCGCCGTGCGCGAAGCGGCCGGCTCGGTCTTCACGAACAAGTACGCGGAAGGCTATCCGGGCAACCGCTACTATGGGGGCTGCCCGAACATGGACTCGGTCGAGGACCTGGCCCGCAGCCGGGCGCGGCAGTTGTTCGCCGCGGAGCACGCCAACGTCCAGCCGCACTCCGGCGCGTCGGCCAACACGGCCGTCTTCATGGCCTGCCTCAACCCCGGCGACACGCTGCTGTCGCTGGATCTGGCCCACGGCGGGCACCTGTCGCACGGCCTGCGCGTGAATCTCTCTGGCCATCTCTACAACGTCGTGCATTACGGCGTCAGCCGTGCGACCGAGCGCATTGACATGGACGAGGTGCGCTCGCTGGCTTGCCAGCACAAGCCCAAGCTGATCATCGCCGGATTCTCGGCGTACCCGCGAACGCTCGATTTTGCGGCGTTCGCGGAGATTGCGCGCGAAGTCGGAGCGCGGTTGATGGCGGATATCGCGCACGTCGCAGGGCTGGTTGCGGTTGGACTCTCGCCGACGCCGGTAGGCCGGGCCGACTTCGTGACCAGCACAACGCACAAGACGCTGCGCGGGCCGCGCGGCGGGTTGATCCTGTGCCGCGAGGCGGATGCCAAACTGGTCGACAAATGGGTTTTCCCTGGCACCCAGGGTGGCCCGCTCATGCACATCATCACCGCCAAAGCGGTTGCTTTCGGCGAAGCGCTGCGGCCCGAGTTCAAGCAATACCAGCAGCAGACGCTCGACAACGCCCAGGCGCTGGCCGCGGCACTGCAACGCCGCGGGTACCGGCTTGTCTCCGGCGGGACGGACAACCACCTGATGCTGGTCGATCTGCGCCAGGTGCACCCGGACCTGACCGGAAAACAAGCCGAGCAATGGCTCGAGGCGGCCGGGATCATCGTCAACAAGAACATGATCCCCTTCGACGAGCGCAAGCCGACCCAGACCAGCGGCCTGCGACTCGGTACACCCGCATTGACGACCCGCGGCCTGAAAACGGCCGAGATGGACTCGGTCGCCGAGCTGATTCACGTGACGCTCAAGGCCCAGGGTGACGATGCCGCCGTGGCACGCATCCGTGCGGATGTGCGGGCCATCTGCGAGCGCTTTCCGGTGCCGCACTGAACGGGGTGATTCACGCCGCGATCCTCGCCGGCGGACGCAGCGCCCGCATGGGCACCGCCAAGGCCTTGCTCCCGATGGATGGTGTCCCGCTGCTACTGCGCACCGTGGAGGTGTTGCGGCGCGTGCCGCGCATCACGCGCATCGTCGTCGTCGGTCAGGGGCCTTGGCCGCCGCTGCCGGGCGACGTGCAGTCCCTCAGCGACCGCGTACCGCATCTCGGGCCGTGCGGCGGCATACAAACCGCCTTTCAGCACGATCCATCCGTGACGTGGCTGGTCGTGGCCTGCGATCACCCGCTGCTGGACACGGACGCGCTGGACTGGCTGATCGATCAGCGGCGCCCCAGCGTCAGCGCCGTCATTCCGCTGCGCCCTGAAGCGGATGCGGGTGCGGTGAATCGGCCGACGAGCACGCCCGCGTTGCAGTCGAGCCGGGCCGAACCATTGCTGGCCATTTACGAGCCGGCGATGTTGGTAGCGCTCAATGCGCTTGGTCGCGCGAGCGGCTCGCTGCGAAAGCTGGCCGATTGTCCCGGAGTTTGCACGCCGGAAATTCCCGAGCACCTGCTGACATCCTGGATCAACGTGAATACGCCGGAGGAATTCGAGCAGGCCGTGCAGCGCGCGGCGCGGCGCAAGGCCTGATGAGTGCTGGCGCGAGCCGGGCGTCCGGGCCGCGGTTGCCTGCCGCGGCGGGAATCGTCAGCGCGGTTCATCGGCCGGCTTCGATGCGGCGGGAAGCAGAACGTGCACGCGCGTACCCTCGTTGGGGCGGCTGACGATCCAGATGCGGCCGTTGTGGGCTTCAATGATGCGATAGGCCCGCGCCAGGCCCAGCCCGCGGCCGCGGCCTGCGACGCGGTGCGAGAAAAAGGGGTCGAAGGCGCGTTGCAGAATCGCCGGGCCCATGCCGCAGCCGCTGTCCTCGACAATCAGCTCGATTGCCGGCGCGGCCCCGGCGGCGCGTTCCGGCGGGCGTCTCCGTGATCGCTGCGTGGTCGGCACTACCGGCGCCGGCATGGACGTAACGGCCCAGCGCAGCGTGATCGAACCGCGATTGGCTGCGGTGGCGTCCGTCGCGTTTTGCAGAAGCTCCATCAGCACTTCGCGCAACTGGGCAGCGTCGGCCAAGCCGGCCGGCAGGTCGGGATGATGGCCGGGGCCGGCCACGATCACCCGTCCGGCCGGGAGGCCCGCTGCCTGCAACCATTCCTCGCGAATGCGGTCGAGCAGCTCCGCGATCGCGACGCGGGCAATGCGCGGCGGCCGGGGCCGTGCGAATTCCATCAGATCGCTGACAATCCGGCTGCAATCGTGCGCCTTGGCATGAATCGTCTCCAGCGCTCGGCGGGACTCGCTGTCACGCTGCTGCTCGAGCAGCATCTGGGCGCGGCCGGAAATGACCGCCAGCGGGCTGTTGAGCTCGTGCCCCGCGCCCGCGGCCATCTCCGCGATCATCGATAGCGTTCGCGTGCGCAGTTGCTCCGCCTGCGATTGCTGAAGGCGCCGATTCGCTTCGGCCAGCTCGTCCGAGAGCCGCCGCAGGTCGCGCTGTGCCAGCGCCGCAGCCAGCGTCCGTGCGAACATTTCGGCGAGCGCTGCCAGCGCATCGGCCTGTGAATCCGGCGGCAGGCGACTCAGCAGCAGGGCCCCGACCGGTCGCGCTTCGCTGATGAGCGGAAGCACGCCTGCGGTCCCCGGTTCGCCGCCGAGCCCCGCCTGCGCAAGCTCCAGACGAAGTGGCTCGGAAACGCGCATGACCCGCGCCGACGCGGCGACCGACTCCAGCCATTCGCAGAGCTTCCCCGGACAGGGGATGCTCGGGTCGTCCAGACTGTCACCGGAAAGCTCGATCGTCCCGCCGGCGATGTGCACAGCCAGTGCTCGCGGTCGCGGGTCGGCCGGGTCGAGAAGCTGTGCGGCGGCGGCCTCGATGGCTCGAAGGGTCTGCGCCACACCGGCCTGCGCGGGAAGCGCGCGATGAAACGCGGCCAACGCCGCCAGGGCACGCGGCAGGGTCGCCGGCTCGCGCGGGGAGTCGCTGCTGGTCGCATTGGCGCGCTCGGCCTTGAGTGGCGGGCTGGCCGCGAGCGGCGGGGCGGACAGGCTCGCGCCCAGGCGGCGCGCATCGGCGTCCAGCGTCTGCGTCGCCGCCTGAAGCGCCTCGCTGGACAGGCCGAGCCGGGCGGCGACGGCGTCGCTGCGCTCCAGCAGCAGGAAATTTCCGGAGAAGCCCAGATCGGCCTCGCGGGCCAACAGGTCCGCCAGGTGGACGAGCTGAACCAGCGTTCCGCAGGCCAGCGATGCAGGTAAACCACCCGCGGCCAGCGAGTGCAGCCAGGCTACCTCGCGCAGCGGCGGGGCGGAGCCCCAATTGGCCAGCAGTTCCCGCCCGACAATGCAGTGGTCCACGTGCAGATGCTGGTCTTCCAGGTCGGCGATGTCGCCGCGCGACTGAGAGACCTGCCGGATGATCCGTTCGTAGGCACGTGGAAACAGGGCCGCCAGCGCGAGCTTGCCCACGTCGTGCAGGAATCCCGCAAGTAGCGCCAGCGGAGATGACACGCCGAGCACCGGCGACGATGCGGCCAGACGGGCCGACGCGAGCCCGACAGCCGCCGCGTGCAGCATCCAGCCCGGAAGATCGATTGCCGCCAGGCTGCCCGGCGCGTGCAGCAGCGCGGCCCAGTGCGCCAGGCCGCCCGCAGCCACTTCCGTGCAAAGCCAGTCGGCGTCGCTCGTGCGCTCATCAGCGGTCGCGTCGAACGCCTGACGGCGCCAGTGGCGGATGGCGAGAACCAACGGCACAAGCTGCGGATCGTGCTGGAGCTCGCGTTCGAGTTGAGCGCTGGCAGAGGGTGCCAGCCGCTCGTGCGAGAGGGCCGGCAGCGCCAGGCGGGGAAACGCCGGAAGGTCCTCTAAAAAACGTTGAATGGCGTCAACGGGCTGGGGCGTACCCACAGTTTTCGAGTTGGCGCGCGCATCAGCCACACACCAATTCCGTAATGCGTCTTACGAGGTTCTCAATGCTGAACGGCTTCTGCATGAAGTCGTCCGCGCCGGAGTCCAGCAGGGACTGCACATCCTCGCGGTTGACGACGCCCGACACGATGATGATGCGCACGTCCTGGAGCGACGGATCGGAGCGCACGCTGCGCACGACCGCGTTTCCGTTGATATCGGGCAGCATGTAGTCCAGGATGATGATGTGCGGATGGAATTCCTTGGTCAGCAGCCCGGCCTCGAAACCGGTGCTGGCCGAACGCACCTCGAACCGCCCATCGCGTTCGAGCAGCTCGACAAGCATTTCGACAATCGTCGGCTCATCGTCGACGACCAAAACACGGCGACGCCCCAGCTCGAGCTGATCGAGCGGGATGCCATTGTCTTTCATGAACTGGATCAGACTGTCGCGCGGGATCCGCCGGAAGCGCGAGCCCGGTACGCGGAAGCCGCGCAGCCGACCGCTGTCAAAGCAGCGTATCACCGTCTGCTGACTGACTTTGCAGATCTCGGCGACTTCGCCGGTGGTGAACACGCTCTTTTGCAGGAGTGCGTGGTCAAGCTGCCCGTCCTTGGTCATACTTTGCCCTTGACTTACCTAAACCCCCCAGATTCACATTGAGTATATCACTACCAGGGCGGGCCGGCGACCCCCTCCGTCCGAGATTCGCCAGATTCTAATCGGGATGGCTCCCGGCGAAGTGACCGACGCGCAAACCCTGCCGGCCAAGCTCCAGCAGCAGCAACGATACGTCGGTGGGGTGAATACCACTGACGCGCGCTGCCTGACCCACTGTTGCCGGCCGCACATGCAACCAACGCTCAAGCGCCTCGCGCCGCAAGTGTCGAATCGTCTGATAATCGAAATGAGAAGGAATCGCCTGGCTCTCCATCGACATTGACCGCTCGACCAACTCACGCTGTCGGGTGATGTAACCTTCGTACTTCGCGTCTACCAAAAGCTGGGCCCACAGATCATCACGCCGAGCGAACGCCGCCAGACAGGCCGAGTGATCGCACGCGCGGCGCCAGTCGTCATTTCCGCGCTTCAGCCAGTCCAGCAACGGAAGCCCGTCGATCCGCGCCGCGACCGCGGCTTGGCGCAGGCTGCGCAGCTCGCGCCGCCGCCGCTCGAAGCGCGCCCAGCGCGCCTCGTCCACCAGCCCGATTTCGCGTCCCAGCGGAGTGAGCCGTTCATCGGCGTTGTCATAGCGCAGAAGCAGGCGGTGTTCGGCGCGTGAAGTGAACATGCGATAAGGCTCGCTCACGCCGCGCGTGACCAGATCGTCGATCATGACGCCGATGTACGCCTGGTCGCGCCGCAGGATCACAGGCGGCCGGCCGCAGGTGAATCGTGTGGCGTTGATCCCGGCCAGCAGCCCCTGGCCGGCGGCTTCTTCGTACCCGCTTGTGCCGTTGATCTGGCCGGCGAGGAAAAGCCCGGCGACGCGCTTGCTCATCAGGCTGGCGTGCGTCTGCTCCGGCGGGACAAAGTCATACTCGACGGCGTAGCCGAATTGCAGAATGCGGGCGCGCTCCAGTCCGGGGACGCGCCGCACGATCTCGCGTTGCACATCTTCGGGCAGCGAAGTGCTGATGCCGTTGACGTAGATGCGCTCGCTGTCGCGGCCCTCGGGTTCGAGAAAGAGCTGGTGGCGTTCCTTGTCGGCGAATCGGACGACCTTGTCCTCGATGCTCGGGCAGTAGCGCGGTCCGCGCGCGGCGATCTGGCCGCTGTACATCGGGGCGCGATGCAGGTTGGCGCGGATGACGTCGTGGATCCCGGCGTCGGTGTACGTGATCCAGCAATCGACCTGCGATTGGGTGATTCGCTCGGTGAGGAATGAAAACGGCGTCGCCGGTTCGTCGCCGGTTTGTCGTTCGCAGCGCGAGAAGTCGATCGTGTCGCGCTGCAGGCGTGGCGGTGTACCGGTCTTGAGCCGGCCGAGCTCGAGCCCCAGGGAGCGCAGGGACGCGCTCAGTCCGGCCGCGGCCGCCTCGCCGATGCGGCCACCGGGCGTCTGTTTTTCACCGCAGTGCATCAGCGCGGCGAGAAACGTCCCCGCGGTCACGACCACGGCGCTAGC